>CAZVZT010000153.1:0-3331 GCA_964631515.1 uncultured Nitrospinaceae bacterium | reverse complement strand
CGGCTAGCGAGCACCTGAATCACTTCATACAGCCGTGTCCCCCGGAAAAAAGATCCCTTCCCTCCTTCAGGAAAATAAATAAAGATAAAAATTAAACCTCCTCCTAGTGCCAGCAGAAGAAAAGGGACTATGGCTTGGGCAAGTCCCTGCGAATTCGCCATTCCGACCATCATTCCTGTAAAAATAAAAACGTTGATGATGTTATCGCAGATGGTATCCAGTTGCTCGCCAAAATCTGATTCCATGAATTTGAGCCGAGCGACGTCACCGTCACAACAATCCCAAACCGCCGTGGCTGCTAGCAGGAAGCCTCCCATGAGACCGCTCCAGTAATCTCCCTGGGCAAACAAGAGTCCCGCCGCAAGTCCAATGATCAGGCCAAACAGGGTGAGCTGGTTCGGGGTTAAAGGCGTCTTGACTAGGAGAGAGGAAATTCTCAATGAGAACAAAGAATTGAACCAGATGTCCATGGCCTGCTTGTAATGCAGTTTATATTCACTAAGTAGTCTCCGTTCTGCAGATTTTGCCGAGACGGCATCTTCCACCGTCTGCCAGAAGAGTCGAGAACCGGACAGGGTAACCGGACTCACGGGTCCACCAAACGTTCCATGACGTAGATAATGTTCCAGTGTGTGGGTGTCGGAAGAGGGCAGGATATAGAGAGCGCTCGAATGGCCGGCAGCGGGAAGAAGTCCAGCAATTTTCCCTTGATGCAGGCAACGCGAATCCAAAACCGATGTGATGAAATCTTTTATCAGTTCGGCCGTCGTTACAAGATTCCCCTCGACAACCAAAACATTTTCGAGACCAGAAAGAGATTCGATTGAGTTCAGCTGGACTTTAGATAGCTCGTTGTCTAGGTCGAACCAGCGCAGGTGACCTTCAAAGCGGGAATCGCTTTCGAGGTCCGATTCAACCCATTGCCGATCCAACTCTGAAATCCCTTGCGCCAGAACAATAAAATGTTCGATCCCTGCCCGTTGCAAAGTGAGGATCATCCGTTTGAAGACCGGCAAACCAGCGATGTCCCGGTGAAAAAGAAAACGCGTTCCTCCTTCGGGGGGGATAGCACGAATGATGGCCCATTTTATCATGCTCATGGATAAAGTCGGGTTGTCACTGCGATTTGAGTTCGTTGTAGTTGGGACTGTATACGAACGTTGCCAGGATAGAAAGCTTGCTTTTGGAGATCGTGATGGGGAATGGATAATATGGCGCCGCTTCCTTGACCGCCCTGATCGCAGCCATGTCTAATATCTCGGAGCCTGAACTGTCGACTTGTTGCACCCCCATCAGGTTGCCGTCTCGGGAAATCTGGAACCTTAACCTGAGTTTTCCATCGGTGCCCTGCTGCGCGGCCTCGGGTGGATAGGTCCAGACACGCTGGATTTGATACTTGATACGCTTGAAGTAGGAAACATATTTTGCCTCTGTCGTGTCTAGAGAGATAGGTTCGTTATCATCCGTTTCCTCTTCTGCCGGGGTTTTAGCGTCCATCGCCGCGTATTTTTTTGCGTCGAACCCATCCAGCAAGGAGAGGGTTCCTCGCGATCCCAAGCTCTCGGGGGACACCGAAGGGGTGGTTTGTGTCTTGCTTTTGCGGGCGATCACGCCTTTCTCTGACAGGGGTAGCGGTCTACGTTTTTCCAAGGTTTTCCTTTTGGATTGAGCCCGGGTTTGTACGCGTTGAGCCATCTCCGGTGTTCCGCTTGCCTGAGGGGCCAAGGTTTGCTTACGCCGATATTCTTTTTTTATAGAAGGTTTCTGGCTGGAGTGGGCCCGACTGTCGGTGCTCGCAAGGAAATCAGTTTTTCGAGGTCTCTCGATTTTTTCCGGTTTCGGAGAATCGATGTTGGTTACGTTTTCGTCGATCGAGTCAGGTTTTTGAATTTCTACATATTTGACCTTGATCGGCGATGGTGTCGGCGGACTCGAAGTGTTTGCGGGAGCCATAAGCTGAAAAATTACCACCGTTGCATGGAGTAGAAGAGAAAAGAAAATAAATCGGTTCAACCGCGTTTGGTCAAGTTGGCTTCTATCACCCCAGAACCCCTGGTGGGATTGGTGGGCCAACTTACTTAATTTGGTAATTCCCTTAATTCCCATGAAAACCTTCGGTAAGGCTTGGTGGTCAGGCAGAGATGCAATGCTTAAATTTTCACTTTAAGCGCTTCGCATTTCTGAGAATACCAAGCAAACGCGTATTCTATTTTCCTAGCGTGTGAAACATTCCGTTCGTACTGGCTCCCATCCGGAAAAGGTATGTGTTCCATTTGGAGCGACTGATAAACCGTGTTGATGTAAGAGGGGAAATCGGCATACATCGGTATTCTGGTCTTGAGCCGTGGCATGGCCTCATCGCGGAAGTGGAGCAGTTCTTCTCCGAAGGGATGGATGTGGGTCAGCCCCTCTTCGCCGTGGTGCTCTCTGGCGTGATGCGCGAGAGCTTCAAAATCCTCCCAATCCTCCAGGGCATCCACGTCGGAGACAAAAGCTGGGTCATTATGAAACTTGGTGGTGAATTCGGTGTCCAGTAGGATCGATACCGCACGGTGGAAGTTATCCCGGTGCATCCCAAACTGGTACCGGTCCTTTTTCCGGAACTGCTTGAGATCCGAACGGAAATGCAGTGCATGATAGGCCATGACCGGAATCAAGCGTAAAAATCTCGAAGGCATAGACATGATATACCGAATTCCTGCTTTCAGAATGTTGCCGTCCTTCCTCGTCGAGTGCAGGTGGTCGATGATTCCCGGGTCCACTATAGACAGGTTGATCGGATAAATATTAGGTTCTTTAACTTCGTGAAGTTCGCTGGTTTCTTCGCAGAGGGCACGGTAATGGTAGTTGCGCTGGACGAATTCGCTGTCCGGATCCTCCTGGTACTCAGGGAACATCATCTGCCGGGAGTTAAGCCAAAGGATCAGATTGTTACCTTGAATATCGTCATCTTGTAGAATTTTTTCAATGTCAAACATGAAGGGGAGGTCGCCGGGCTGGAACAGGACCAGCTCATCCGGTTCGAGCGTCAGGCGGCTACGTCCCAGTTTCATTGTATTGAATAGATTTAAGTTATTCAGGTCTTCCCGAACGAACGAAATCTTTTTCCCCTGCGTGCCCACTGTTTTAAGAAATGCGTCGGTAATCTGCTCCACTTCGTCCGATCCGACGATTACGATTTCCTTAAGGCTCGACAACAAAAGGTTTCCCAGCGCGTAACACATCACGGGAATGCCGTGGATGAGGAACAAAAATTTAAGCTGATCGATCTTGTCGTCGACTGCGCGAAGGATGAGATGACTGACTCCCTTTTTACCGGAGGCAATTTCAC
>CAZVZT010000152.1:0-3351 GCA_964631515.1 uncultured Nitrospinaceae bacterium | reverse complement strand
CCAAGCTTTACCAAGACACATCATAATTGTTTGTTCAACGATGGGCAACTATTGCGGAGGGAATTCGCGGCGGACGTCTCAGGCTAAATAAAAATGTTCGGGGGAACTCTAATGACAGAGACACCCACATCTATCAGGTGACGAGCAAATAGATATTCGATGAAGGGGGAAGGTGAACCACGAGCGCAGGAATTGTCCCGCTCGTCTACTCCAAGGGCTGTTATATCTGGGATCTCAGAGGTCGAACCTTCTCAACCTTTTCGTCAAGGAACTCGCTCGCGCTACAGCAACATGAGACCACGTAGATTGCTTCTGCTTCTATTGACCGCAACAACAGTCTCCGTGAGAACCTGTTCCGCGCTATCGGGTCAAGGTTCTAAGGTCACATAGTAACCATTGCGCCCACGCTGGATTAGGAAAAGTATATTATCGCGTCCTGCCGCTTCTACCATCGCCGTTTTAAAATCTTCCTCGGTATTGATCTGGGTCTGGTTAACCTGGCGTATCACGTCCCCTGGTTTAATCCCAATTTTTCCACCGGCACTGTTAGGCACTACACCGGTCACCACCACGCCATCGCGGGAGGTGAACCCCAAACTCCGCGCTACCGCCGATTGCAATCCGGACACATCCAGCCCCAGCCAATTACGAGTGAACTCCACCACCTGCTCTGTAGGAAGGACCGCAACTTTAACGGATACGGAACGCTCCTTCCCGTCGCGTAAAACTGTGAACCCGATGACGTTGCCTACAGGGTACGTTGAGACACGGTCCCCATAGTCCAGCTTGTCGTTGACCTCATGCTTGTCCAGAGAAAGGATAACGTCTCCCGTTTTCAGCCCGGCCCGCGCGCCTGGACTTTTCTTCATAACCTGAACGACCACCACACCTCGAACGTGGTCAAGGTGAAAAAAGCGAAGCATTTCTTGAGTCATGTCCTGAACTGAAACACCTACCCATCCCCGCCGAACTTCTCCGTAGCGAATAAGATCGTCAACGATGCGTTTCGATCTGTTAATGGGAATAGCGAACCCGATTCCCTCAGCCTGCTGAAAAATCGCCGTGTTGATCCCGATCAGCGAACCGTTGATGTTGAGCAGGGGACCGCCGCTGTTGCCCGGGTTAATTGAGGCATCCAACTGGATAAAATTCCGGTACACTCGGTTCTTGCCCCCTTTGATGTTGCGATTGAGAGCGCTGATGATCCCTGTGGTCACGGTGTGCTGAAGGCCAAACGGGTTCCCAATGGCAATGACCGTTTCACCGATCAACAAATCATCGGAGCGTCCCATCTTGACGTGAGGCAGGGGCTCCGAGGTATCGATTTTGATGACTGCGAGATCCGATTTGATATCCGCCCCCACCAGTTGTGCGTCAAACTCCCTCTTGTCGATGAGCGTGACCTTAATACGCACCGCCTTAGCCACAACGTGCTCATTGGTGAGGATGTAACCCTCAGGATGGATGATGACACCGGATCCCAGGCTTCGTCGCTTGGGCCCCACACGAGGAAGAAAATCCTTGAAGAACTGGTCGAAGAGAGGATTGCGGAAATCCCTGAACGGATTCCGCCTGGCTGGCGCCGCTTCCTCGGTATTGATATTGACAACCGTTGGCCCAACCCGCTCCACCGCTTGAACGACAGGTGTGCGGCGACTGGCCATGTCCTGCGCGAATAGAGGCGACGCGCATGATACCACTAACACGCAGACTATAAGTATCCGCAACAAGGTGGAAAATTGGAATCGCTTCATGAGGGGTGGAACGGGTAGCGATAAATCCGCGATATTTAAAACCAAGAGAAAAGTTCGGGCGTCCCCTACCAGGACGCCCAGAGATTATTTCACTTTTACCGCGATAAAAATGGTGGACCCACCTCGCCGAACGAGGAATAGTGCCGAGCGCCCCTGCCTGATGTTGCTGGTCAGGCGTTTGTAATCCCCAGTGTTTCTCACGGGGCTCCGGTCAATTTCGGTTATGACATCACCTCGCTTGACCCCGGATTCAGCGGCCGGTTGACCGGCGGTAACATCCGAAACCAACACACCCTCGGTGGTATCTAGTTTCAGACTTTGAGCAAGTTCCGGGGTGATATCCTGAACCTGCATACCCAAGGGATCAGCCTTGGCGAGCACCTGCTGCTCCGGGTCCTTCAGAATAGCAATACGAACCTGAAGTTTTTCCATTTTCCCTGCACGAATCACTTCCACGTCCACTTCAGTTTCCGGCTGTGTTTGCGCAACAATCTTGGGCAGTTGCTCCATGTCTTTGACTTCCTGCCCATTAAACTTAACGATCACATCCCCACGCTTGATTCCTGCCGCGGCGGCGGGTCCATCAGGGATAACGTCACCCACCAATGCGCCGTCACTATCTTTCAGTTCGAACGCCTTGGCCAGTTCCGGGGTGATCTTCTGAATCATCACGCCCAACCATCCTCGGGTGACGGTTCCTTTTTCGCGAAGGTCTTTATAGATGGTTTTGACGAGATTTATGGGAATGGCAAACCCGATACCGACATTGCCACCGCCGGAGGGGCCTGAAATGATAGCCGTGTTCACCCCGATTACCTCGCCCCTGATATTAATCAACGGTCCGCCGCTGTTGCCCGGATTGATTGAGGCATCGGTCTGAATGAATTCGTCATAGGGCCCGGCGTTGATATTCCGGCTCTTGGCACTGACAACACCGACGGTCACAGTATGGGTCAATCCAAACGGACTCCCAATGGCCACCACCCACTCGCCAACCTCCAACCCATCGGAGTCGCCCATCTTCACGTGGGGAAATGGTTCTGAGTCTCCGTTATCCCTGTTGATTTTGATCAATGCAATATCGGTCTTAGGATCGGCTCCCACCAGCGTCGCGGCATATTCCTTGTCATTCTCCAAGCTCACTAGAAGTTCTCCACCCCCCGCGACCACATGATTGTTGGTCAAAATATATCCTTCGGAGTCGATGATGAACCCGGACCCCATCCCACCTTGCGGCGGTTGCTGGTTGGGGGGGCGCTGCCCACGGAAAAACTTGTCGTAGAAATCGCGAAACTGATCTTTAGGGTTTTGGGGGGACCCCGGCGGAGCTGAGGGGTGGTTCGTTTTTTTGGCCTTCACGCGGACACTGACGACGGCCGGATTCTGTTTTTTCGCAATCTCGACAAATATGTTGCTCGTCAGCGGTATGGATTCAGAACTCAGGGCCCATGCTTTACCTGTTGTAAAGGAGGTAGACCCACCTCCGAATGAAAAAGGTAGACACAACCCCGTAACGACACCCCACGCTAACGCAACCTTGACAAATTTAAAGTTCATCGGAAAACCCCTCTACACTTGGATGATATTTTCGGAAGCT
>CAZVZT010000151.1:2766-3356 GCA_964631515.1 uncultured Nitrospinaceae bacterium | reverse complement strand
CAGGTGACATCACCAAGCGTTCTACCAACATTGACTTTGGAATGGGTAAGAACGAAGGTGTCTACAATCCGGGTATCGCTACGGGTAACATCCTGTCGGATGCCAGCATGCGCAAATCGGCTGTAGAAGACCTGAATGCTGAAGGTTTCAGCACGCTGACCACCCAGGCCAGTCAGGACGTTGGTGGTGAAGGCAACTGGAGAAACAACCGCTGGGCGGTTGTATTCAAACGTTCCTTGACCACGGGCGACAGCAATGACGCACAGCTGAGTGGCGGTAAAGCGTCTATGGCCATTGCTATCTGGAATGGTCAGAACAAGGAAAGAAACGGACAGAAAGCAGTGACGCAGTGGAATACGCTCAACTACTGATCTGACTCTTTGTCTGTCGGTTTTGCACCGGGGAAGGGCGGCTTAGGCCGTCTCTTCCCCGGTTTTTTTTTATGTAATGTAAATTTTCTCCCGAATCCCCCGCTCAAGAACGAGGTTATCTCCCATTTTTTCTTTAAAGGCCGTCTGATTCCCCCCAAGTTCCCTTGCCACGGTTGCTTCCATAGACGTTTCGCGCGCTTAAAAAAAATCCTTTATTAC
>CAZVZT010000151.1:0-2756 GCA_964631515.1 uncultured Nitrospinaceae bacterium | reverse complement strand
CGGTTTTTTTTTGTGCGATTCAGATTTTTTCCTGAGAAATCCCATTCAAAAACGGGATATTCCCCCTTTTTTCTCTGAAGGCTGCCCGGCACCTCTAACGCCCTCTTGCCACGGTTGCTTTCATACGACGCTTCGCGTTCTTTAAAAAAATCCTTTTTTAGTTTCCGGGCATCGTATTCCAATCAGGCCAGAGGGCACCTTCCTCGAGGCGGACGTTCAAAGGGCAATGTGTTCAATCAATCTCCATTTCTCCCAGGGAGACTTGGATGGAGTATTTTAGGTCCCCCCCCTCGGGGGGAAGATAGGTTTTTTGGTAGAGACTGAAAAAAATGTTACAAGCACTATGAAAGTGGACAAGCAGAACGCCTTTTAAAGTTTTCATCGAACCCGCTCCCCTTTCCAACTCCCCCATTCAGCGGTCGAGAGTTGTCTGGCCTGTGTAGACTGGTTATGAATTTGTTGTAAAAAACAGGCCGGGAACTATTGATGTTTATCTTCGATCCGATCAACCAGGGGCTGGAACTCCTCGCCCACCGCGAACTGCAAAAGGCCGAGAGCGTGTTTTTGCAGATCATCAACGATCCATACACTCAGCAGGAAGAGTTGTTGGAGGCGAGGACTTTTCTCAATGATATCCGGGTCTGTCAGTCCGGTGGCGCAAGCCTGGATTTTAACCACTACAAAAAACTCACCAAAAAGACCTCCCAGCCGCTTGATGCAATCGACGAGTTGCTTGTCGATGTCTATTTCTCCTCCTGCCAGTCTTACGACGAATTTGATGAAGCTCTGGCGAAGAAAATTCCTGGCGTCATCAACCGGTTGAGGTCTCTAAGAATTCAGGATATCGCTGCCCGGGACAAGCTTTTCGAGAAACTGGAGAAAAGCAGTGTCCGTCGGCTCAAGAAAAAACTGGGCCAGGTGAACCATGGAACGGAGGGAGGCGCATTTAATTTTGACCCTTACCGATGGAAAACCATTTTCAGGAAGTTCATCGAACAAATCCACCCCGTCCTTCTGGAACGCCACCAGGAGCTGCTTGACTATATCCTGCAGACGGGAGAAATTCAGCTGTTGGATGGCTCCAGTCTCACCACGCTGACCCCTAAATCCCGGTGGATTATCCAGTCCACCCTGAAAAACGAGTGGTTCTTGTTGAGAAGCTATTTCTTCAAGGCCAAGGCGGAGACCGAGGCTCAATTCAGCAAAAAGGAAGGCACCCGAAAATACTGGGAGAAAATTAGGTATAAAAAGATAAAAATTTTCGAAGAATGCCAGTTCAGCGAGCAGGATATACAGAAATTTCTATTCACCGATAAGCTGAATTACAACACCCTTCAAGAGATCCATGAGTTTGCGCTGAGCTTGGGGCTGGCTCTAAAACCGCGTGATGTCAGTCTGGCCCTGCGTGGCATAAATAAGGCCAGGGAACATATCAAGGGAAGAGCGGGAATTCTGGTGGGTTTTCGCAAGGAGTTCCAGGACAGTTTGAAGAACCTGAAATTTGCGCAAGAGAGTTCATATGAAATTGCCCGGAAGATAAAACGGTCTAGTTTCCACCAAGTACTAGGGTCCCTTCAAACCGCCCTGAAAGTGGCTTCAGATGAGATTTACTGGTATCGCACTCCTCCTCAGTCTGAATCACTGAGAAAAAATATTGAAGCCCAGTATTGCAAACATTTGAGCACGGTTCGCATTCACATGTTTGAGCGGGGCCGGTTAAATAAAATCCTGCTCCAGGAGGGGCAACCCATTGTCCGACAGTACCTCGCCCGGGTTTACGGGGAAGGGGTGAAGGACCTGCACTGTTATTTCAGGTTGGCAACCATTCATCAGTACTACAAGTTAAAGTTTTTCCAATACCACGACCAGCGTTTTCCAAGTGTCTCCGAGTTAATCAAGATCAGCCGCAGGGATTTTCAGTTGCTGGCGGTGGAAGGATACTGTGCCTTCCTTAAGAAAAAACGCTTGGATATCCCCGTAGTCCTTTATGAAGAGATAAAAGAACACAGAGCGTTGACCTCCTGGGAGAACGAGCACACGACCCCGGAAGAAAAACTATTACTTAAATTCTGGTTCCTGATGGATCACGGGGTGCCCGTCACCCAGAGGCTGGTCCAAAAAGGAGTTTTTCGTCCTGGTGCGGATCTGTGGGCGTTGGTGAAGGGTCAGGGGTCGGTGTGCAACAGCTGACGGAGCCGTTGCTGCATTTCCTTGAGGGGCATCAGGTCCCCCTTCTTCGAGGCGGCTGCAATTCCTTTGCGGTATACCTCGATGGCTTCCTCCGGCCGCGAAAGTTTTTCCAGTGTTTTTGCCAGAAGGACGTAGGCGGCGGAATAATCTTCATAATGTTCGACCACCGTTTGCAGTGGAGGTAAGGCCGCCTCGTAACGTTCTAAGTCGAAGTAAACCGACCCCAACCCGAAGTTGGCCACCTGGTCGGCAGAATCAATTTCCAGAACCTGTTTGAACATCGATATTTTCTGTTCCCGCTCGGTCTGGGTGTTTTTCGCCTCTTCCAGTTTTTTCTTTTTGACTATTTTTTCGGAAACAGCCCTTTCAAACTGGAGTGCGGTGGCTTCCGCTTTTTCCTGCTCCGCTTCCTCGATTCGGCCCTGCTTCATGTAGTAGATCGATAAGTTGGTATGTGCCATGATCTCCGCTGGATTGATTTCTACCAGTCTCTTCATGAGGGCGATGGCTTCGTCCAGCTTGTTTTGCTTGGACAGGAAAACTCCCAGTGCCTCATAGGCGGAGGC
>CAZVZT010000150.1:0-3359 GCA_964631515.1 uncultured Nitrospinaceae bacterium | reverse complement strand
TCTACCTGAGCACCCCAAGCATAGCGCGTGACATCAATCATCCCTTTCCCCGTTGCCATGGTCGACCGTTCGACCTGTTCGATCTGATCGGCATGACATTTCCCGCAATACTTCGGCGCATGATCGAGGTCGGACGGATTGGCTATCAGGTTTCGGTGTGCGGCGGGTAGAGTCCGCTTGCGCCGGTTTCCCTCGTGGCATTTAGTGCAACGAAACTTATGGTGTTCGCTTATCCGCTCGATCCCCCGATGGCAGCGCATACAACTGCCTACGCCCCCATCTAGGTGTTCCACCTCTCCAAAAACATCTTCCATCCGAAAACGAGAGTCCTTGTATACTTTTTCGACGAAGAGGTCCGAGTCCTTGTACGAATTAAACTGCACACCGTCCACTGTCACACCCGGTTCAAGTACTGTTTTCACATCCTTTCCGGTCCCCCGTAGCAGAAAAAACGGATCGTGAAAATCTCCCGCATCGATAAAGCGCTTTTCTTCCGGCGTGGGAACTTCGACCATCTTCTTGTAAGGAATACTGGGCGAAGGAACGGACTCGACCACGCTTTTTTCTTGGACGGGAAAATCCCGCAGTTCAATCTCCACTTCGACCTGTGGAGCAGTTTCAGCTTGAACCTCTGATGGGGTTTGAACTTTGGTTTCCGGAACAGCCCCGGCTTCTGGCAGAGCTTCGGTTTCTAGAGATTCATAAACAGGGGATGGACCAAAAAAATCTCTCCAGTTCGGAGGAGTCGACTCTTGGGCGAACAGTTGTGGCATATAGAAAACAGCGAACACTATCGCTAGTACTGATGCCAGAATAAATTTTCGAATGGGTATCACTGCTGATCTAAAATTCTTTTTCTCAGGTTGCGGTGGTCCAGGGTCTTTTCAAAAGCATAACTCTTCGACATATCCTGGTAGATTGGATCATCATAACGGTCGTGACAAGGAATGCAGTTTCCTACTTTTAGGATTCGATTAATCTCTTTCTGGTTGAAAGGACGCGCCCCAGACTGGCTAACACCTGCGACCGGTTCTCCGCGCGGAGTCACCGTCGCATCCGGAGAAAGGCGAGAACGGCTGGAAACAACCTCCGTTCGCACCAAGGGCCGTAACGTGTCACTTTTACCGGTAGAGTCCAGACCAATGCGCAGATCCCCTTCACCCAGACCCAGCGCACGGGAAGATAGGTGGCACGAAACGCAGGTCCGCACCTGTTTGCCGGTCGAATGCGGGTTTAGTGTGTAGGCTAGGCGTCCGCCGGAGTATCCATGTGGATTGGTGAAGGACCAGTCCCGGTAAACACCCACAGAGTCCCCATCGCTCCCCATTACGGCCACCGGATTTCCATGTTCATCGAATACATTCAGTACTCGCTTCGGTTGTGAAAGCATGGGAGCCGCTTTCCCCCGCGGCCCGACCATCAACGAAGGCGAGTCGATCCCAATCTCTCCTCCCACCGGCGACCACGAATTTCCGAGTCCAGCCGCACCGGGAGGTACCGTTTGCCCCGAACGAAACGTCGAGTGACATCCCTTGCAAGCCGGGACCCACTGGGAATGACAGGCCGCACATTCCAGCTTGCCCTTATGGCCGGGAATGCTGTGCTCCGCCGAAGCATCGATTGTCAAAGGCGTCGGATAGATCCGGCCCGTGCGCTTCCCCAAGGTGACGATTTGGCCTTCCCGGACTTTAACGTTGGTCAACTTACGCTGCCCGGAAGACAACACCATCCAATCTCCAACCGAGTTGTCCTCCCCAGTATAACTGTGAGAAAGGCGGATAACGCGATCGTGCGGATCGGTGACTTCGGCGATAAACGGACGGGAATCGGCGTCTCCGTGGCAGGTTTCACAACGAATTTCGACGGCTTCGTGTTGTTTCGAATAAATGTTGCCGTCACCCATGATATCAAACTGCGTATGGCAGTCAATGCACTCGAATCCAGCCGCAAAATGAACATCCTGCCGAACTTTCCCGAAACCGGAAAGTGAAGCCGGAAGCGATCCCGGATGCACGGTTACATCCGATTTCGTTTCTATAGAAGCAGCGTTAGTCACCCGGTAACTTTTGTGGCATTGCATACAGGTTGAATCTGGCGTGAGCGTAGTCATCCTGTGCAATGCCGGATATCCCGGCTCGTCCCGGGGAAGGGTGCGGTCGTCGCCCCTGTAGAGCCCGTCTGTGGCGTAAGTAAAATGACAGGCGGCGCAACCCTGCGAGCGAAAATCACCGGACTCACCCGGTGAGTCCAAGTGACACTGAAAGCAACGCTCTTGAAGCAGGCTATCGCCGATATGATGCGACTCGCGGTGGGTTTCGACTGCCGACTCCTGCGCACGCCTTAAATTGCTCGAACGAAAAAACGGAAGTGCTTGCAATTTAGGTAAAGCTCCCCGAACAACGGGTACAACACCGTCCTTATCTTCAATAGCACGCACCCCATACTTGGATCCCCGCCGACCCTGCGCCCCCCATTGATAGCGCAGTCCGGAAATCATTCCCGCCAAGGTGCCCATCATGGACTTTTGAACGCGATCAATATGATTGCGGTCACTCTCGGCATGCCCAGAGTGACAGTAGGTTTGCCCGCAAGTTTGACTGGCCACGGAAAGGCTGGATGGGTTACGCTTGCCTGTTCCCGCCTCTGGATCATAAATCAGGGTAGCATGAGCAGATTCCCGATCAATCGCGTTGCCGTCCCCACCATGGCAAACCGTACAACCGAAACTTGGAGGATGCGCTGCGCCTATCTCGGCAATCCCGCTATGGCAGGTAACACATTGTTCGTTCACGTAACCCCGGTATCCTGAAACACGCACCCAAGGGTAATCAGGCAGGGTTGCCGTCACCTCAATCCCTTCGGTTTCAAGCAACGGATCTTCACGTGATTCAAACGGTGGGGTAATGGGCACGTCTCCCATAAACTGGCGGAACCAATCTGATCCGCCCCGGTCACCGATGCCGGCAGCCCAGCTCAACCAGGCTGTACCTACTACCACGAGGAAGATGATTCCTACATACAAAATCTTGTTCACAGGAAAAAATAGGAAGGTCTTAAGGCAGGTCTATCTTCGGACACGATCCACGCTCGAAAACGACAAATTGAAACTGGGTCATTCATAAGCAATCTCAACCCATTCCAGATAGCAGCCGATTGGGCGATAATGCTTAAGAGTCACTTCAATATCGCCAGATTTCCCAATAAGGCAACTAAGTCGGAGACAAGTTCGAAAGCAAGTAGTACAGCCCAAAAACTTTTTCGTAGAAGGATTGCGCTATCTTGTAAAAATACCACAAACTCCACGGTATACACGAATTTTCAGGGAATTCCAGCGCAACCCAAACTGGAAGAAGCTGAGG
>CAZVZT010000149.1:0-3371 GCA_964631515.1 uncultured Nitrospinaceae bacterium | reverse complement strand
AGCCAAGTTATATAAATCCTTATTTCATGATTCCTTAGCCTTCAATCACATCCTTTGTTATGGAGTAGTTCTATCCGGCGTCCTGTTTGCCGCTTTCATTTTGCAAGGTTTTTTCATACCCACCAAACAAAAGAAAGTGGTCTGGCGATCCAGGAAAGTCACTTTGAAGAAATTATGGGAGTCACGCATCGAAATCCGACGTTTTCAAAATAGTCATTCGGGTCGACCTCGGTACGCGCAAAGGTGTATCGGTAGGCATCCAGGAAATAATGTCCCGCCTTCTGGAATCCGTTTCCGCGAAGTACCTTCAATACCTTACCAAAACGTGGATCTTTATAGGTGTTACCAGGGTATGGAAGGTACCAGCTCAGGGTCCACTCCATGACATTTCCTGCTAGGTCATAAACTCCATAAGGACTAGAATCTCCCGGATAACTACCCACAGGCGCAGGTGCACGAGCACCCTCTATACCAATATTAGACTTACCTTTTTCATAAGAGTCGCCCCAGGGGAAGGGTTGTCCATCGACCCCACGTGCGGCTTTTTCCCACTGAGCCTCACTAGGGAGCATTTTCCCCGCCCAAAGGGCGTAGGTCCATGCCTCCTTCCAAGTGATGTGCGTGACGGGATACTTGCCGGTCCCATCAGCAAACACGCCGTTCTCCCAGTTACCGGGATACTCGTCAAACCCGGAAGCATCAATAAAATTCTTGTATTCCTCGTTAGTCACCTCATACTTGTCAATATAATAAGCATCCAGATGAATCGTCCGCACCGGATGCTGATCAAGGTACAAAGGTTTGACTGCACCGATTTTCCGGTGTGTATTTTCCTCGTCGATTTTATCTGTCCCCATGATAAAATCGCCCGCCGGAATGAGAACCATCTCTTTCTTATCGATTGCGGAAACTTTCACCGGTGCAAGGGGACGGTTTTCATCCGAACAGTCACAGGTACTTCCGCAGGCCGAGAGGAGAAGTAACCCCCCAAGCAAAAGCACCCATAAAAAAAAATCATGTTTCCCCAGTTCAAATATCTTCAAAACCACTACCTCGTTAGGCCGACCCAGGTTCTCTGTTGCTTGTTTCTTGGCGCCGCGCTTTTCCCGACAGATAGTGCCGCTTTTGACAAACCTATCGCATCAAAAATTACTGGCGCGGACTCTCCTCACATCCTAAAGGCAAACAACTTCTCACTAAACGCAAGGAATGTAAAGACTCTAAAATCACAGGGAAACCTTCTATGGGTGGGAACATCCATGGGAGTTATACGCTACGATACTACAACCGATGAAGACCTCGTAGTCTACGACAACCGCAGCGGGCTGCTGAGCAACGGCATCTTCAGCATCGAGATTGGACCTGAAAAAAAAATTTGGGTGGGCACTTATGGAGGTGGCCTCAGCCATCTAGACGACACCCGCTGGGCCAACCTCAACACCCCAAACGGACTTAACGATGCGTTTGTTTATGACTTGGAATTTGACAACGATACAATGTGGATCGCCACTTGGAGCGGAGCTAACCGCGTGCGTGGAAATCCACTTTCAAAGTCCTCCTGGGAAAGCTTTACCGTAGAAAATACCGACGAGGGACTAATCGATAACTGGGTCTATGCCATCGAGATCGGCGCCGACGGCCGAATCTGGTTCGGCACCGAAGCAGGGCTTTCTCTTTTCGATGGCGTAGGGTGGCAAAACTGGAATCATGAAGATGGGCTCGGAGCAGCCCATGAAATCGTTCGGAAAGAAAACCGTCATGTCACCGACAAGCTCAAGGGAGCGCACCATGCACAGCAGGCTTCCGACCTGCCCAACACCAAGGCCAATGGCTATCGCCCCAACTACATCGTTTCCATGCTCCTCGACCAGGCCAATCGGCTATGGATGGGAACCTGGGGCGGTGGACTGAGCCTGTTCGATACGCAAACTCAAACTTTTCGCAATTTTACAGCACAGGACGGATTACCAGGAAACTACATTCTCGCACTCAAGGAAGGTCCGGACGGCAACCTGTGGATAGGATCCAGCAAGGGACTCACCCGCTTTGACGGAAAAACATTCCTCAACTATTCGCGGATTAATGGACTGACCAGCGATTTTATATTCAGCATCGAGTTCAGCGCCAACCACTTTCTCTGGGTGGGGGGACATCACAGCGTGGCACAGTTTAAGATCAACCCACTTTCGGGCGAGCTGGCCCGACTCGATTGATGCGGCCTTTTCAATACAAGCCTAAAGATCAATCATCATCCTCGTCATCATCCTCATCATCGGCCATGGCCGCATCCACTTCCTTTTGTTCTGCTTCATCTACCAATTCCTTGATTTGCTCATAGCCCGTAGCCATTCGTTGTATGTTAATGAGAAGATTGATGAGGTCGGCATCGGAACATTCACGGATCCCCGCAACTAGAGAACCACGCTCATCTTCGTTGTAGGTCTCGTCCCACCCTTCAAACGTGGAAAGAATTTTATCTTTGCAATGTATTAAGTCATAAAAGAAACTTTGAATTTCAATGCTGGGCATGGTTATTCCTAATAAAAAGTTGTATGACTATTCCTGAAATAATGATAAATATCGGTCCGATTAAAAGTCTATATGAATAGCATAATCTAATGGTTTTCAGGAACTACAACAAGGGTATTTATGGATGACCTGACATATAGAGGAACAGCTTTTGCCGGATTTTTCATAATCGCCCTGATCGCATGGGCGACCGGAGACCGGAACGCAATCAATAGAAAAACTATTGGCGGAAGTCTCTGCCTTGCTTGGGGTATTGGGGTATTGACCTTCTGGTTGCCCTGGACACGAAGCGCTCTCGAATGGGTCAACGATATTCTGATAACAACATTGCAGGCATCGCAAAAAGGATCGATTTTTCTCTTTGGCCCCCTCGCGGTTGGACCGGGTCAAGCTTTGCCGGATGGAACACAGTCTATCGGTTTTGTGCTCGCGATGCAGGTTTTGCCTTCGGTGATTTTCTTCTCAGCTGTGGTAAGCGCATTGTATTACCTGGGAGCCATGCAAGCGTGTGTTAATGGATTTGCCAGAGTTTTTCACAAACTGATGGCTCTTTCTGGAGCGGAAGCACTTTCAGCGTCAGCCAACATATTCGTCGGCATAGAATCGGGTTTGGCTATCCGCCCTTACCTCGATCGCATGTCACGCTCGGAACTATTAACTTTAATCACCTGTATGATGGCCACTGTCGCCAGCACCGTTATGGCGGTTTACGTCATAGCATTGCAAAATGTCTTTCCACAAATTGCTGGGCACCTTATTTCTGCTTCCATAATATCCATACCCTGCGCGGTGTTAATCAGTAAACTTACCCTGCCCGAAACAGAGGTACCGCAAACAATGGG
>CAZVZT010000148.1:0-3376 GCA_964631515.1 uncultured Nitrospinaceae bacterium | reverse complement strand
GTCTGGACGGGTTGATTATTTGCTCAATGTCGTAGAGTAAGTCAATGCTGGGACGTAGGGAGGGCAAAGGCGGCATGGTAAACTTCCTTGAACCGTTTGTGGCACGGATTTGTTCGTTGGCACATTGGGGGCCGAGTGGTTGCAGAAAAAGGCAAAGCAGAAAAATGAAAAAACGAAGTAGTCGAACGGGCGGTTACGGATTCTTTTTTAGTCGAAAGAAACGGCAGATGTTTGACTTGGCGTTCAGCGGAATCAGCAGTTGGTCACCAGCGACAGCTGCCTCTTCGACCGGAGTCCACTGCCGAAGATTCGCGGATGACTCAACGGCGTAGCCACCTGCGACGGCACCGGTCACTTTCAGGGCGAGGTTGCCCCTGGCATCGAGCACCGGAGCGGCAAGCACGAGTCGGAATTGGTCAAGCACAGCACTGTTGGCGCTGCCGGGGGTACCAAGGTGTCTGACTGATGGCGCCCAATTTACGTGGCTATCCTTATGGTCAAGTTCATCGACTCGTTCCAGCGTGAAGCCTTCGCCGTCCGCCTCGCTTGGCCAAGGGCTTTCGTCATCATACTCAACGTGTTCGACCAACGCGCCAGCGGGATCGTAGAGGAACAAACGATCGCCGCTGTTGCCTAGTCCGAACTGGAACGGGCCAAGTGGCGTGACACCGGGGAAAACTCGCTTGAAACTCGATGGTTCTCGGGCCACGACAACGTGGCCGTTGGGTGGAATGGTGGCTCGCGATGAGAACACATAATGTCCTCGGTCGGCCTCATCAGTCAAGGTCCAGCCATCTAGCGTCACCGCTGTTGTCCCCGGGTTGTACAACTCCAGCCAATCGCCGGGATTTTGTTTACTGGACGAGTTGTAGTTGATTTCGTTGATAACGACTTTGGGAGACGTCAACTCGATCGGCTCAAAACGGACTGATACGGCCTGTGCCTGCCTTGGGTTGATCTGGATTTCGACTTTCGTCGACGAGACATCGCCGCTCCAACCCACAAAGCGATAGCCTCGATTTGGCATTGCGGCCAGTCGGACCGGCACATCGTCAAAGTACACTCCGCTCCAGGGAAATTCCCCAAGTATCAGTGAGTTGATTTGCACCTTGCCTCTAACCGGCTGATTATTTTGGATTGTAAGTGTTCGCTGCCTCGCCAACTGGAAATGATCCATCAAATCCTGCCGGAGCTTTTGTGGCCGCTCACGGACGAAATCACGCATCACGTTGAGGTGCTTTTCCCAGTCGGCCATCTTTCCATCCCATCGATCCAGATTCTCCTTCATCTCGGGACGGATCATTGTCTGAATTGAGTCGATTTTTTTTAGTACCATTTCGGACTGGAACCGGCTGTTCAGGAAATCAGCGCAGCGATTGATGAAGTCGGTCCTGAACTCTTCGTTTCGGAGCAGGGTACGCAGGAGGAATGTCCTCTTGGAACCGTTGGGCCACTCTCTGGACTTCGTGTGGTCCGTGATAAACTCAAACATGTTGTCGTAGTCGGAATAATCCCGGCGCATGGCCGAAATATACTTGTCGGGATTCCACAGGTTGAAACCGTAATCTTGGTCAAACAACATCCACCTCCATCGCGTACCAGTCGTCTGCTCCTTCCAGCACTTGATGTTACCTATGTCGAAGTTCTGAAAATACGCGACGGAGACCTGATGCGTGATAAAGTTGTCGGTGTCCATCAGGGTCTGGATTTGCCGATAGACTTTTTCCTTCAACTTTACCGAGAAGCGTGTCTCCTTTTGGATGTAATTAACCATGGAGTTGTAGTCCTTCAGACTTCCCTTCACCAGACCCGAGTGCGATTCAATGATATTCAACTTATCGGGATTCACTTCATGATGCGACGCAATGTAATGTTCACTCATCTTTTCCCGCAGATTGTATAGGCCAAAATATTCCCCGTTGATGTACATGACAGCGGGACGGTATGCCTGCGTTTCCAGGTCCACTCCCTCCAGCAACCCGTGCATCAACGCGTCCCGGAACAGAGTATAGCTTCCATCGGTGAAATAGGTTCTGACATGATGTGACCCCGGGTTGTCATTGCCTGAGGTTCTGAGGGTAAAGGACTCGTAACCATCGACATTTTCTCCGGGGAAAAGCTCATAATCGAGTCGACCTGAGCCGTGCTTTCTTCTCAAAAAAACTGCGAATGATTTTTGTGGATAGCCCCTCGACCAACCACCAAACATCTTCAATCCAGCATCCACGTTGAAGCCGATCATCCCATCCGACTCAAACAGGGTGACATTTGCCGGTAACTCAATGTCCTTCCAGAAATTGGCCCCGTAATAAGGAAAACTGGAACTTGCAGACGGACCCTTAGCATACATGCCAGTAGCCGCATTAAACATCCTTTTGGGATCAACACTGATCGAGACCACTGGCAGACTGTGGGTTTTCTTGATGAAGTATGTCTCTGTTCGGGTCCTGCTTTGATTAGTGACAAGGCCAAAATTTCGGGCTCGCAGGATTGTCGTTTTGGTCAACAGAATAGGCCCGATGTACCGCTTCGACCGTTTGCTGGGGACACTTCCATCGAGCGTATAACGAATCGAGCCAAGTTTGGGTCCATTGATTATTTCGATGCTTTGGGAAGCCTTATAAAAACCACCCGAGACTGAAAACTCCGGCATCTCCAGAAAAAGGTTTTTTTTTGCATAAACATTAGGCTGGGACGGTGTCGGGTTTTTCGCCGTGTACCAGTTGGCCTTGCCGTCTGGTTGCCGCCCGATGGCTTCGTCCGCGGCCAGCGGACCAAGCGCAATGCGATCCACCAGTTTCCCTGAAGGATCAAACAAATGAAGGATTTCCCCGCTTGAATTGATCCGAAAACCAGCATGAAACTCGTCGACCGTCTCTGGAGGGGCTTTCCCCGAAGCAAAGATCACAAGGAATCCACCGGGCTCGATAATTGTCATGCCGAACTTCCACTTGGCAGGGTCTGTGGCATCGTCGGTTAGATTATAGCCATTCAGGTTGATTTCGGCATCAGAGCCGTTGAACAACTCTATCCAGTCCGGGAAGTCCCCGGCATAGTCGGCCAGCGATGAATCGTTGTTACTGACCACCTCATTGATGACAAGGTTACCGGCCATCAAAGCTGTCATCTCCCAAAGCATGGAAGCAGCCAGCAGCACTATGGCCAACCTCTTTTTCGAAGAAATAACCTTCATCACTCTCATCGGTTGATTCAGAATAATTGACCGGAATCACTTGAGCCCATTTACCCAGGCTGCAATGGCCCGTGACATTGCCTTGACAGGCCGCATTCGTAACAATTGATCAGTTGCCATAGTTAACCCCCTTCAGTTTTCAATTCTTCACCCGTCTTGCCGCCGTGTTTGCGCAGGAGGTCG
>CAZVZT010000147.1:0-3401 GCA_964631515.1 uncultured Nitrospinaceae bacterium | reverse complement strand
TAAACTTCTTCCAGGTACTCCTTCTCAGGTAAAAACGAAACTTTCTTCAGGTTGTCGAGTTGTTTGCGTTGTACGGCGTGGTCCCAAAGCTGGTGTGCATTTTTTTGCGCCAGTTCCGGGTCACCGTAAAGGACAGTGTATTCCCGCTCGTGGGTGCAGTCGACGCAACCGGCGATGACCATATCGAAGGTATGGACGAGCACGCGGTCGACTTTTTCCAGCTTGGCGGACATGCCCGGTGCCATTTCCATGTAGTAGATGATCTGGTCCAGTGCCAGCGGTTGAAGCGCGGGTTCGTCGATGCCTTTCGCCCCTTCAGGATAAAATGGAACGGCGTAGACCGCTTTCATCGGGTCCGTCGTAGGGGGGAATCCGTTAAAGAACCATTTCCACGTGAACGGGTACTTGGGTGCCTTTGTCGGAGAATTGGATTGCGAGTTTACGTTCCAGTCAGGATAAAAGGAAACCACCCGCTTGTCTTTATCGTCGATGAGGACGAACGACTGGGAATCTACCTGGACCTCGCGTCCGCACGAAGGCTTACCGCCGATGGCTCGGTTGACATATGGAATCGGGTTGGGGTCGTCAAGGACGGTGACTTTGTAAATATCGCCCTGGTGGACGGTGAGGCAGACTTTATAGTCTTCGTGGAAATATCGCCATGGCGGATCTGGCTGGGGTGACCAGGTGATTTCGTGCGACCGGTTGGTGTCCATGAACACGCGTAGAATATCCTCTTCGCCTTCGGGCGCCTTGGGTATAAAGAAGGATGCGAAAATGTTGTATGCACCCTTGGATGGGTAGGTGGGAAGTCCGCGGTAACGCAGCGTGTCCAGTTGCTCCTCGCGCGACTGGTCTTCGTAGATTCCCCAGAGGAACTCGAATGCTGCGCCTCCACTTCCCGGCAGGGTTGATTGGAAGAGTTCGACGACGGGGATGATGTCAAGCCGGGCCCAGTTCACCTGAAACATGAAGCTCAGGAAAACCTGCCGTCCCTCGAATGTTCCGTCGGGCAGGGCATAGAGCGCATCTTTTGTGAGTTTGATATCGTATTTCCCGTCGCCAAGCGAGACCAGGTTGTCGTCTTTATAAAAATATTTAACTTCAGATGCCGGTACGCGCCACACATCGGCGGCTTTTTCGCGAAGAAAGTCGAGGGTCATCGTTTCCCATCCGGGCTGGCCCTTGATATCGATTTGCGATTTGAAAGTGCGGGCACGGGGTTTGATGCCGACCCACTGCCGGCAGTCCAGTTGCATGCGGGCCAGTTCCAGACAGGTTTCGCCCGTGTCTGGGTTTTTGCCCCATTTAGCTTCGTGCAGAGGGTATCCGCCCGGGTCGGTCCCCAGGAACCGGCGGCCTTCGTCGTTATAGAAAGCCATGTGTCCCGTACGGTAGATCTTGACCCGTGTGGTGGCGACGCCTGGACTTTCACCCTCGTGCCAGTAAGTGGCGCCGTCTTGTTTTGTGGTTTTGAGCTTGGGTAATTGGTTGCGTATGGACACGGCAGCGGCTTCGTTGTCTGCAAACGACAACGCGCCGGGATGCGATAGGGCCACCTGGATTTTTTTCTCCTGCACGGGGTGTTCCTTAAAATACGAGGTTTAGGTAAAGATGTCGATTATAGGAAGCCCACTTGGGTTCTGTCAATGTGGTAAGTGTGAATCGAAAAAATTTGCTGATACAATAATGCCATGCGTTTCAAAATCGCTTTAGTCAATATGCCCTTTGGGTTTCATATCTACCCGTCGGTCCAGCTTGGGACCCTGTCCACCCTGATGAAATCGCACGGCTGGGATGTGAAGAGCCATTACCTGAACCTTCACTTCGCCCACCAGCTCGACCTCTCAGTGTATAACCAACTTTGCGAGAAGAGGTTCCTCATCGGTGAATGGCTTTTCTCGCACCTCTTGTTCGGGCAGAACTCGAAGAACCAGGAGTACATGGAACATTTTGAATTGCACATCGAGGACGTTTGCCAGTCCATCGAGCGCCCCCGAGAATTTTTGTCGGACGTGAAAACCAAAATGGTCCCAGAATTTCTCTCCTGGGCGGTGGAGACGGTTGATTGGAGTCAGTACGGCGTGGTTGGATTTTCTTCAACTTTCAACCAGAACCTCGCCAGTCTGACGCTAGCCAAGCTGATCAAAGAAAAATACCCATCCGTTAAAATCCTGTTTGGTGGATCCAATTTCGAATCGGAAATGGGTCTGGAATATTTCCGGGTGTTTCCTTGGATCGATTACGTGGTTCCCGGCGAAGCCGAGGGCGTGCTGCCGCCATTGATGGAGGCCCTGTCCAATGGTGGTGCGGTTCCCACGGGAGTGGTGCACCGGCGCGGTGGGCAGGTTGTGTACGAAGACAGTCACGAATTAAACGAGTTCAGCAAGAACGCTCCGCCCGACTACGACGATTTTTTCGAAGAGTTGAAACAGGTCGATTCCGAGTCCGCATTGAAGGAAAACCCGGTCATCCTCTATGAAACCGCGCGCGGGTGTTGGTGGGGCGAGAAGCATCACTGTACCTTCTGCGGGTTGAACGCCTCGACCATGAAGTTCCGGTCGAAACCGATGGAACAGGTTCGCGCCGACTTGACTGACCTGTCCAAGCGTTACGACTCGTTCCGGTTTCGGCTGGTGGACAACATCCTCGAGATGAACTATATCGACGGGGTTTTCGGTGAACTGGCGCGGAACAATTACGATCTACAATTTTTTGTAGAGGTGAAAAGCAACCTGACCAAACGGCAGATCAAGGTACTGGCTCATGGCGGGGTGAAGGTGATTCAGCCGGGGATCGAAAGCTTCAGCCTCAACCAACTTCAGGAAATGGATAAAGGCGTGCGCCCTATGCAGAATATCGTTTGCATGAAATGGGCCATGTACTACGGGGTCGAAGTGAACTGGAATATCTTGATCGGATTTCCGGGGGAGACGGATGAAGATTATCGCCAGCAGATCAGGTTGATTAAACTCCTGTTTCACCTGCCGCCGCCCGAGTGCGTGGGGAACCTGTGGTTGGAGCGGTTCAGCCCTTACTTCACGCGGCCCGATGAATACGGAATCAGTATCACGGGTCCAGGTGAAGCTTACTCTTATGTTTACGATTCGCCTGACATCGACTTGTTGAAAATTGCTTACGACTTCGAGTTTAAAACCGAGGCTCGGATTGATCCACAGTTAAAAAACGAACTGATGCAGACGGCGGCGGAATGGAAGCGGCGCCATCAGTCTGATCAGTTGCCTTACCTGATGTTCACGAAGGCGATGGATTTTGTGACCGTCTACGATGGCAGGTCAGAGGAGGAGTCGGTTAAGACACGCTTTGACGGTCCGTCAGCGTGGATCATTTTGTTCTGCAACGAGTCCCCAAAAACACTCGAGCAGATTCGCGATCATGTC
>CAZVZT010000146.1:0-3411 GCA_964631515.1 uncultured Nitrospinaceae bacterium | reverse complement strand
GTTGCCCTGCAACTTGGAGATCGAGAATCTTGAGCTCCAGTTTGTTCCGGCCATTCCAGTCATTGATCTGCAATTCGCAGGCAAGGTCGAGGCCACCCTGCCCCGAATCAACCGACGAAAATTCCTGGGCCAGATTGAATCCGACAGCGTCGATTCGCGCCTTGTTCTGCACAGCCTGAAAGCGCACATGGTTTTTTTCGCTTCCGATCAGACGCAGACCGGAAATATGAACACCCCGGATAAGAAACACTGGGGATGGATTTTCAGCGCCAAACGGTTCCATAAGTGCAACCTGACTGTACAGTTCCCTGTCAATTTCAGAAATCTCCAGCGGTGTGTCAATGAGAAGCTCTGGAATCAGATCCTCTTTGCGTAGGATGCGGTTCCCAATCTCGTTCAACCCATCGCGGAAGGAGTCTACCTTTCCCTCTTCAATGGTGAGTCCAGCCGCATAGGCGTGCCCACCGAACCGCACCAAATGTCCAGCACATTCAGTAAAAGCCCGGTGCAGATGAAATTTTGGGATACTTCGCGCCGATCCTTTGCCAGCCCCACCTTCTAAAGCAACGAGAACGACCGGACGAAAATATTTTTCCACAAGGCGAGAGGCAACGATACCGATCACGCCGCTGTGAAAGTTTTCCGACGCGAGAACAATTATCAAATCCTCGTCAAGACTCACCTCCCGTCCAATCAAGTATTCCGCCTCCTCCTGCACCTGTTCCTGGATTTTTTTTCGTTCCCGGTTAGTTTGATCGAGAATCTGTGCCAATTCTTTTGCTTCTTTGAGGTCGAACGAGGTCAAAAGATGAAACCCACAGTCGGCCTTACCCAGACGGCCGGCGGCATTGAGCCGTGGACCGAGGGCAAACCCGATCGCACGCGCACTCACTTTGTTATCAACATCAGCAACTGATTTCAGCGCGACGAGTCCGGGTTTGTCGGTGGTGGTCAAAACATCGAGCCCGTGTCTTGTCAGTACATGATTTTCTCCGGTGAGCGGCGCAACATCGGCGATGGTACCGAGTGCCACGAGGTCGAGGTAGCGTCTCATGTTAGGCAGGCGGGCCTTATCCCACCCGGCCCGTCGGTGCAATGTGTTACGTACAGCAACAGCCAGCTTAAACGCCAGCCCCACCCCGCTAAGGAACCTGTATGGGTACGCGCAGTCAGGACGATGAGGATTGAGTACCGCAATCGCCGGTGGAAGCCCGTCGTCACCCACTTGGTGATGATCAGTGACAATCACGTCCAGTCCGAGCGAACAGGCAAGTTCCACTTCGCGTGCAGCGGTGATACCACAGTCGGCGGTGATCAGGAGCGAGGCTCCCTGATCTCGAATTGCGCGGATTGCATCCTCATTGAGTCCGTACCCCTCTTTCATCCGTTCCGGAAATCTGTGTCCAACTTCAATTCCAAGGTCGCGAAAAAAATGTGTGAGAAACGCCGCCGAAGTCACCCCATCAACGTCATAATCGCAGAAAACATGAATCGATTCTTTTTCTTCTATGGCTTTGAGGATACGGTTGACGGCGAGTTCCATCCCCGTGATCAGGAAAGGGTCATGCAGGGAAGCAAGGTTCGAGTCCATGAACGCCTGCGCTTCTTCAACTGTCTGTACTTTACGGTTGACCAGAAGTCGCGCTACGATCGGCGACACCTTAAGCGAGTGGACAAGGTCATCCACCTGGCCCGGAGACGGGCTGCGCAGGATCCATTGTTTGTTTGATAGAGAAAGCACGGGGCTTTTTTTGATCTCTGGTCTCCCACCCACGGTTTCCCCAGGGCGTTCAAACATATTCCGCTACTCCTCTGAACGTGCGCCGATGAATAGGACAGGGTCCGTGCTCGCGTATGAGGTCGCGGTGCAGGCGCGTACCATAGCCTTTGTGTTGGTCAAACGCATACTGGGGATACCGCTCATGGTACTTCCTCATGAGCCGGTCGCGGGTGACCTTGGCCAGTACCGACGCCGCGGCAATGGACAAACTGAGCGTGTCCCCCTTAACGATGGGCCACTGCTCAAGTGCAGATTCGATCCGCTGGTTGCCGTCGATGAGTAGAAGGTCTGGCCTTTTCGGCAGGGCTTCGACAGCCTGTTTCATGGCGAGCCGGGCAGCCTGTAGAATATTAATCGCATCGATCGTCTCAACATCTACAACTCCAATGCCGTAACCCAGCGCGTCTTCCTGAATAAGAGGAAACAACCGTTCCCGCACCTGCGGAGACAGTTTCTTGGAATCGTCCAGTCCATCCAACCTCCAATCGGGTGCAAGCGCCACTGCCGCCGCCACTACAGGGCCGGCCAGCGGACCCCGCCCGGCCTCATCCACACCGGCGACGGCCCTGTGGCCCTTTGTTCTGGCTATGGTCTCGTATTTCAGCACGACGTGCTCCTTTTGCCCGAATCATAGGGCATCGCCTAAAGCCGGGGCAACTTAAATATTGCAGGGGTTGAGACCGAAAACCCAGCCTCCGTCTCAAAAGTTGCAAAACCCAACGAATCAAACTTATAATTCAAGTTATGCACCCCACGAAAAAATTTATAGTTTGCGTCTGCCTAGCCGTTGTCGCAGCTTGCGTGACCACCCCTATCTCAAACAAGCGGGCCTTTATCATGATCCCGGTAAAGCAGGAAACTGCCCTGGGCAAACAGGCCTACAACCAGATTCTGGAAAAGGAAAAGATCTCCACGGACAGGGAAACGGCGGCACTGGTTGAGCAAGTGGGACGTCGTCTCGCGGCAGTGAGCTCCATGCCGAACCTAGACTGGGAGTTTCGCCTGATTGACTCAGAAGAGCAGAACGCGTTTGCCCTGCCGGGAGGCAAGGTGGCAGTGTATACGGGCCTATTGCCCGTCGCGCAAAACGAAGCCGGGCTCGCCACGGTAATGAGCCACGAGATCGCACATGTCATCGCCCGGCACGGTGCCCAGCGCATGACGCAACAACTAGTCCTCACGCTGGGTCTTGCGGCGACGTCGATCAGCCTCGAAAACAACAACCAAAAAAAAGCGATCATGGCAGCACTGGGCGTAGGAATCCTGTACGGTTTCACCCTGCCGTTCAGCCGGGGTAACGAAGCCGAGGCAGACCAGATCGGCCTGATCTACATGGCGCGAGCTGGATACGACCCGAACGAAGCTGTTCGTTTCTGGAAACGGTTCGCCTCCGAAAAGAAAGGGCAAAAGATCCCCGAATTTCTTTCCACGCATCCGGCAGACCGAACGCGTATCCGACGTATCGGCAAATACCTGCCTCGGGCAAAATCGAATTACAATGCCATCAAGGTCAAATACGGGCTAGGCCAAGCCCTTAATCTTAATGAGGTTACTGACTTTCCTGCTCCAGATCGCCCGCGCGCGGTTCCCGGCGTCTCCGTTGAAACTTTGACCCAGCCTCCCCTTCCTTA
>CAZVZT010000145.1:0-3478 GCA_964631515.1 uncultured Nitrospinaceae bacterium | reverse complement strand
TTCTCTCCAGAAGACGCGTCCCGTACAGAACCAGATTTCCTTCACGAGGTGGTTGAAGCTGTGATCGATGCAGGAGCGACAACGGTCAACATCCCTGATACTGTCGGCTACGCAATCCCCGATGAGTTCGGTGGCCTCATCGCCGGTATCAAGAAGAATGTTCCAAACATCGACAACGCTATCATCAGCGTACACTGCCATAATGATCTGGGTATGGCCGTAGCTAACTCACTGGCCGCAGTGAAATCGGGAGCACGCCAGGTGGAGTGCACTATCAATGGTATCGGCGAACGAGCCGGAAACGCTGCGATGGAAGAGATCGTCATGGCCCTTAAAACGCGTAGGGAATTTTTCGGCGCCGATACAAGAATTGACACCAAACATATCATGACCTGTAGTCGCCTGGTGAGCAGTCTGACCGGTTTTTTCGTCCAGCGCAACAAAGCCATTGTCGGAAAGAATGCATTTGCTCATGAGTCAGGCGTTCACCAAGACGGGTTCCTCAAGAAAAAAGATACTTACGAGATTATGAACCCAACAGATATCGGACTCGAAAGTTCAGAACTGGTTCTTGGAAAACATTCGGGAAGAAATGCGCTGGCCAACTGCATTCGCCAACTCGGGTACCAGCTGACCGATAGTGAGTTAAGCGAGGTATTCAACGATCTAAAAGTTCTTGCAGATGAAAAAAAGGAGCTCTTCGAAGAGGACATCCTAGCACTCATTCAGAAACAAAAATTTTCCGAGGATAGCCTGTTCACCTACAAACTTAAGTGGGTAAAGTGCTCGTTCGAGAGTGGAAAAATTCCGGAAGCTTCTGTCGTGCTTATCAGCCTTGACGGAAAAGAACACGAGAGCACCGCAACCGGGGATGGTCCGGTCGATTCCATTTGTAACGCTATTGACCGTATTACCGGCCTTTCCTGCAAGTTACTCGACTACCAGGTAATGTCGAAAACGAAGGGCAAGGACGCACAGGGGGAAATCACTGTCCGCGTAAGTCACGAGAACCGTGAGGTATTGGGTAAAGGGATTGGTGTAAACACGATCGAGACGAGCGCATTCGCCTATGTCAATGCGGTCAACAAACTGCTTTTTAAATCCAAGTCCGGCCCCCTGGGCTCGTGCGATATCTCAGGTCCGTAAACGATGCCTCCGAGACTGCCATCTGTCCGCCCCACAACCCGGCGGGAACGGATCTACCGTAACCGCGAACTGAAAAACCGGGACAATCTGTTCCGCAACGGGAAAGGTCCGGAGAAATTCGAGTTCAACGAGCAAGTCGCATCCGTTTTCGATGACATGCTGGACCGTAGCGTTCCGCTCTACAATGAGTGCCGTAACCTGACCGTCGCATGGTGCCAGCATCTTGCACGGCCTCAATCCTGTGTCTATGACTTGGGTTGTTCCACAGGCACCCTGCTTGCTCAGTTGGCGGGGGCCTTGCCGGAAATTTCCGGGCTCCGTCTCATCGGAATAGACAATTCCAAACCGATGCTAGACAAGGCGCGGGAAAAACTGACCGACCTTCCATATCCAGTTGACTTGATCGAAGCTGACTTGGATGGTGGCTTTTCGCTGGACAGGGCTTGCACCGTGGTCATGAACTACACGCTTCAGTTCATCCCGCCGGAAAAGCGTTTGGCACTGGTCAAAAAAATTTTCCACGGGTTGGATTCAGGGGGCGGGTTCATCCTAATCGAAAAAGTTCTGAGCGAAGACACTCAGCTCAACAAAGTTTTCATAGAAATGCACCACGATTTAAAACACGATCAGGGTTACTCAAATTTGGAAATCGCGAAGAAACGCGACGCACTAGAAAACGTCCTCATCCCCTGGAAATTGAGCCAAACGACTCAAATGTTGCACGAATCCGGGTTCAATGCAGTCGATGTGTTTTTCAAGTGGAACAACTTCGCCGGACTCGTTGCACTGAAATAAAAACTGTTGTATTCTCTTTTTTTTGAAAGGGATCGAGATGCCACATTACGATCATTTATGCCAGAAATGTAAGAAGCCCTTCGTAGTGGAAATGAAGATTTCCGAAGTTGATAAGAAAAAGATCACCTGCCCCGAGTGCAATTCGGACGATGTGATTCGGCAGGTGACCAATAACTCCTTCACCAGTGAGAGCATCAACCGCTACGTTTGGGATAAATCCTGACCAACTGATAATAAAATGCTGACGACCGTCGATTCGTGCACCCAGTCCGTTCCTGGTCGCATCGGGGAAGTTGTCAAGTTTCCTCTTCAACGCATACACATTGAGTTGACGAACGTGTGCAACTTCGACTGCACGTTCTGCCCAAAACAGGAGATGACGCGAAAATATGAGTACATGGAGTATGATCATGCCTGCGCGATTATTGATCAAGTCGCCGAGTATAACCTGAGCGAGAAGATCACCTTTCACGTGATGGGAGAACCGTTCATGCACCCGAGGTTCTTCGACATTCTCGAACACGCGGCGACTCTTGGAGTAAAAACCGGGATCACCACCAACGGAACGTATCTCGAAGCGGACACCGCGGATAAAATCGAGCAGGCAACTGTATCGCAAGTCAACGTATCGTTGCAGACACCGGATGAGGAGTCATTCAAAACTCGCAAGTCCCGGAAAATGGATTTTGAACTGTATCGGGATCGCATCATCGAATTTCTCGGTGCATGCCTACGACAGAAAACACCACCCAAGATTAAGGTGCACTTCCTCAATACCGTATTCAGCTCAGAGGTACCCGGGGAGAACTGGTCGTTAGGGACAATGAGCGTCATCAATAATACGGCTGAACTTAGGCGCACTTTTTCCTACTGGGCGGAAGAAGTTCTGAAAGTGATGCCCGGGATCAACGAATCGGATAAAAAAGAAGTGCGGGATCGAATTTTTGGACTATCCGCATTCAAATGGAATGTGGTACCAATTGTTCCGAACCTGTACTTCGAAACCTATTTGCTCGACACCTGGGGGAACGCTTTCGTCGGTGAAGACGCAGTTCCTACCTCAATTGGATACTGCAGTGCGCTGACCGATCATTTTGCAATTCTCGTCAACGGTGATCTTACGTACTGTTGCAAGGATTTTGATGGCAAGACTACGGCGGGGAATGTATTCGATCGCCCCATAGTCGAGATACTCAATACTGAACCCATAATCGAGGCTATCGAAGGGTTCAAGAAAAACCGGGTCGAGCACCCGTACTGCCAGAAGTGCCTTGGCGGAAGCAGTAATTTTAAGGCGGTGCGGAATGGGATTGGATCGATTCTGATTTGGCGGTATTTAAAGAATTTCTTTTATAAAAAGAATTGACGGAATAAGGGTCGGGATGTAGCGCAGCCTGGTAGCGCACTTCGTTCGGGACGAAGGGGTCGGAAGTTCAAATCTTCTCATCCCGACCATTAAAAACAATGGGTTACGGTCTAGGCCGTAGCCCATTTTTTGTTATGTTTAACAGAATGTTTAACAAACGAAGGCAAAATG
>CAZVZT010000144.1:0-3497 GCA_964631515.1 uncultured Nitrospinaceae bacterium | reverse complement strand
GGGTTCTTGGCCCGGGCGTAGATTTCAACCCGGTTGCAGGTAGAAAGGATGGTGTGTTCGATGATTTCAGGAAAACTGACGAGGCGTTCGATGGAGTCCTCAATCTTTCCCTTGGTGAAGGCTAGACGTTCACGGATTTCTACGGGCGTCGTCTTGTGATTCACCCCAACGAGTATGAGATTCGGGTGGGCCATGGTTATACCACGTGCAGAAAATAGGTGAACATTATGGAAACAAATCCAAGAATTGCCCCTTGGGCTGTCCTTTTACCGCGCCACCCCATTAGAATGCGTCCGAAAAAAACAGCGCAATAAATCAGCCATACTGCAACGAGCGGCCAAGTGCGAAGCAGGTCCCAGGAAAAGAGGGTTTCATCCATTTTCATATTCCATATGACCCCGGTCATAAATCCCAAGGTGAACACCGGAAATCCAGCCGTGATGACCTTATAGTTGAGGTCGTCCAGTACCTCAAGCGAAGGCATGCGAAAATACATGATCCCGAGCTTCTTCGATTTGACCTGATTTTCCTGAATGAGGTACATGATCGCGGCGCCAAACGCAATGGCAAACGCTGCGTATCCTAAAATCGATAGCGTCCGGTGTAAGGTCAACCAAAACGTGGCGCTCGAATCGTCGGTTAGTGCTAATTCCCGTGATTGAAAAGCTGAATAAAATAAAATCAGGAATGCTACAGGAACTACAAAGGCTCCCAGGTCCTTGATCTTGTATTTCCACTCGGTCAGAAAGAAGACCACTACGATCAACCATGCAAAAAACGATGCTATTTCGAATCCGGTTGTGTAAGGACCGTGTCCAGTTTCCGCAGAGCGCAATCCGATGAAAACGCTATTCGCCAGCAATCCAGCGCCGAGCACAGTGGCAGATATAAGATTTACACTCGGTTTGCGGTAAACCAGATACAGCGAATACCCTAGAGCTGCCACAAGGTAACTCAATAGAGCAATATTAAAGGCAACATTTCCCATGACGGACCGTAGAAGCGGACGTGTGTCCCTAAACAGACGAGTTATATAAGCTTAAAATATCGTAACATTTTGTATTCATGGAAGCAATGGACAGACTGAGTCCAGAGCATGGTGCTGCAGAAGTGGGAAATATTTTAACTTTCTGGAGGGAAGCAAAAGCTATCGAGGGGAGAACAAAACCTATTTCATACCACCTTCTTTATGCTTGAGCATGTCCTTGAGCTCGACCATGAACTCGTTTACATCCTTAAAGGAGCGATAAACGGAAGCAAAGCGGACGTAAGCCACGTCATCCAGTTGGTAGAGCTCCTGAACCACTTTCTCTCCGACAACCATAGCGGACATTTCCTTCTCGCCTCGCTCCTGGCAGTATTGCTCAACCCGGTCGACCAAGGCTTCCATTTGTTGAACACTGATCGGACGCTTCTGGCAGGCTTTCTTGACTCCAGAAAGGACTTTTTCGCGGTCAAACTCTTCGCGGCGCCCATCCTGTTTGATCAGGAAAGGAAGGGTCTTCTCGATTCGTTCGTAGGTTGTGAACCGCTCGCCGCAGCTGAGACATTCGCGGCGACGGCGGGTACTATTCCCCTCCTTATTCAGGCGGGAATCGATAACTTTATTCTCTAGATTAGAGCAGGAAGGACATTTCATCGGGGCTCAGTACTTGCTCGTGAGTTCAGCATACAGTGGAAATTGTTCGGAGAGGTCACGAACTCTTTTTCGGGTTTTTTTGTGAAATTCCGGTTCATTGAAATGGTTCAGGGTTTCGACGATCAGATCGCCAATCTTTTCCATTTCATGTTCTTTCATCCCTCGTGTGGTCAGCGCCGGGGTTCCTATACGTATTCCAGAGGTAACGAATGGGCTCCGCGTTTCAAAAGGAACAGTATTTTTATTAACAGTGATGCCTGCAGAATCGAGAGCTTCCTCCGCTTCTTTTCCGGTGATGTCCTTGTTACGGAGATCTACCAGCAAGAGATGTGTATCAGTTCCTCCACTGACAATTTTGAATTTGGCTCCCGCCAACCGATCGGCGAGATGCTTGGCATTGGCTATCACCTGCCTTTGATAGGTCACGAAATCATCGCTTAATGCCTCCTTAAACGCTACTGCCTTGGCAGCGATCACGTGCATGAGCGGTCCACCCTGAATGCCGGGAAAGATTCGTTTATTCACTGCTTTAGCGTATTCCTCCTTACAGAGAATCATTCCGCCACGAGGTCCACGCAGGGTCTTGTGCGTGGTGGTGGTGACAAAGTCCGAATATGGCACCGGAGACGGATACAATCCTGTTGCCACAAGTCCAGCAGGATGTGCGATATCGGTCATAATTTTTGCACCGACTTCATCACCGATTTTGCGAAACTTCACTGCATCGATCACACGGGGATAGGCGCTAGCTCCGACGACGATCATTTTGGGCCTATGCTCCTGAGCAAGCCGAGCAACTTCTTCGTAGTCGATGAGTTCGGTATCACGGTGTACCCCGTAAGGCACCACATTGTATGTGTACCCAGAAAAATTAACGGGACTTCCATGCGTTAGGTGCCCGCCGTGGGAAAGGTTCATTCCCAAGATCGTATCTCCAGGCTGGAGTACGGTGTGATAAACCGCCATATTTGCCTGAGAACCCGAATGAGGCTGAACGTTAGCGTGCTCGGCATCGAATAGTTTTTTGGCTCGCTCGATGGCCAGAGATTCAGCGATATCTACGTGCTCGCATCCTCCGTAATAGCGCTTTCCGGGATATCCTTCGGCATATTTGTTGGTCATGACCGAGCCTTGAGCTGCCATTACCTGGGGGCTGACAAAATTTTCCGAGGCGATCATTTCAAATGTGTACGTTTCCCGGTCGAGTTCACTCTTGATGGCAGACGCAATTTCCGGGTCAAATTCTTCTAGTGACAATGCATATCTCCTTAAAGTTTGTTGGAAGCGTCGAATTGGATGATTTTATCGAGGCGTTTTTGGTGGCGTCCACCTTCAAATGGGGTGTTAAGCCAAGTCTGGACAATTTCGTGCGCTAGCCCCTTCCCCACCACGTGGCCACCCATGATGAGGATGTTGGAGTCGTTATGCTCACGGCAAAGTTTAGCCGTATAGACGTCTGAACACAACGTTCCACGAATACCGGAAAAGCGGTTGACCACGATGGACATCCCAATCCCAGTGCCGCAAATTACGATTCCACGAGGAACTTTTTCTTCGGCAACAGCCCGAGCCAAGCTGATTCCGTAGTCGGGATAGTCTACCGAATCTGAATTTTTAGGTCCAAGGTCGTCCACCTTGTACCCTAAATGGACCAGTAGCGTGACAATACTTTCCTTCAGCTCATACCCAGCGTGATCAGAAGCAACGGCGATTTTTTTCATAATTTCAGCTAAAAAATAAGTTGATCGAGGCGGGGTATCTCACACTCGCCGAGAGACAGACAACCGGAGAAAGCTTGGGATCGAGAGGTTAGATCATGGGTTTAAACCCCGGCCGGATCATCTCCTTCCGGCCTCGC
>CAZVZT010000143.1:0-3502 GCA_964631515.1 uncultured Nitrospinaceae bacterium | reverse complement strand
TTTAAGATCTATTCAAGCAATCAATAGTCAGTCGCAATGTTGTCATATCCTGTTCAGGTCAGGCCACCCCGTGATTCGTCCTCACTCGTGCGCTTCCATTGAGGAGAGGTGCAGCCATTGGCGGTAAATTGATTTTTTGGCTTGGAAGCCAACGATTCTTAACTCCTGGCAGCTAGTAAAATCGGTCGCATGAAACACCGAGGTATACAAGAGCGAAAGAAGTGAACTCCATGAAAGTAGCTGTTTACTACAGAAATAATGATGTAAGAATTGAGGAACGGCCTGCCCCGCAAATAAGTGATGGGGAAATGCTAGTGAAAATGAAGGCTTCTGGAATCTGTGGCACTGATGTGATGGAGTGGTACCGAATAAAAAAGGCTCCCCGGATTCTTGGCCATGAGATGGCGGGCGAGATTGTAGAGGTAGGAAAGGGGGTTGAGGAGTTTAACCTTCTCGACAGGGTCTTCGTTTCCCACCATGTCCCCTGTTACAGCTGCCGTTACTGCCTTGCCGGAAAACATACTGCATGCGAGGCATTACACTCCGGTAATTATGACCCGGGAGGTTTCTCAGAGTATATAAGGATCCCCGACCAGAATGTCAGGCACGGTGCCTTACGTCTTCCCGATGGAGTAAGCTATGAAGATGCCACAATGATCGAGCCATTGGGATGCGTTGTTGCCGGACAAAAACTGATTAACCCAAAGGAAGGAGAGACTGTCCTGATAATAGGGTCCGGCATCTCAGGGCTTTTACATATTCAGCTCTCGAAGCTCAATGGGGCTAAGGTCATAGCTACCGACATCGACAGCTACCGGCTGCAGATGGCAGAAGAGTTTGGCGCTGACCATGTAATTAACGCAGCAGGTTACTCTGCCGGTGAACTGAAGAAAATTAACAATAACAGACTGGCAGATATCGTGATTCTATGCGCTGGGGCAGGGGGGGCCGCAGAGGCGGCCATCTCGTCTGTTAACAGGAAGGGGACGATACTCTTCTTTTCGGTCCCGCAGAATAATATCGCCCTGCCATCAGCAGAGTTCTGGAGAAACGAGATAACTCTAAAATTCTCTTATGGTGCAGCACCCGAAGACTTACATGAAGCGCTATCCCTGATCCTGAATAAAAGCGTTAATGTCGGGAAAATGATCACACACAGGATACCCCTTCAAGATATTCAGCAGGGATTCAGGTATGCCTCTGAGGCAAATGAGTCTCTTAAAGTGGTTGTGGTTCCTGATAATTCCTTCTGAACTTGCAGGGCAGGTATTTCCATCCAAGTCAAATTCCTACGATCTACTTTGAAGACGTTCCTGCAGGCCCTGCCACCCGCATGAAGGGGAGAGTCTGGTTTTTTTATGATACGTTGTTAAGGAACTTAAACTTTCCAACCTTGAGCAGTGCATAATCTCAATACTGCGGGAAGCACGGTTATGGAAGCCATCAGACAACTGCCTACCCCAAGCGAAAGAACCAACCCCAAGCTGAACACCCCCTGATGATCGGCCACCATCAGACTGCCAAACCCTATCATGGTGGTCAGCGAACTGAGAATCACACTCGACCCCGTACTCCGGGTGAGGATGCTCGTGGTCTTGTCGGTTTCTTCCCTGTACCGGTGCACAATATGCACACCGTTGACCACACCAATACCGATGATCAGTGGAAGGATGACGAGGTTAGCCAGGTTGAAGGACACATCGACCAAATCCATAATACCCACCGTCCAAACCGACCCCACGACAACGGGCAACAGGACGATTAGCGCCGTTCGCAGGCTGTTGAACGAAATGAGCACGTAAAGAAAAATGGCGATCATGGCATACATTCCACCGTGAATGTATCCATCTTTCATCAGGCGACTCGATTCGAACATGTGCATCGCATTCCCGGTGGCGGTAGAAGCAACCTGTTTCACCTGGCGAATAAACTCGTTCCTCTGGTTGATATCCCACACATCCACGTCAGGGTACACGTTAATCAGGTACACCCCATTCGGGCTAACGAACCGTTCGCGCAGATCCTCCGGTATCTCTTCAACCCGCACCGGCGTGGTATCAGCATTCTTTTTCAGGTGGGCGATTTTTTCCCGATAATCGACAAAGAGCTGTCTTGAGAAATTGTTGAGCCTTTTTTGAGCGGACTCCGGAGAGACAGATTTGACTTCACCAAGAAACTGTTTCGCTAGCTTCTGCGCCTCGGCCACCCCCTCCTTCGCCACACTCCCTTCCTTGCCTTGAAGCTTGAACTGGATTTTTTTCATCGTCTTGACTAGATGGTCAAGAGCAACCGTCGCATCGCCTTCTTCAACCCGAAGATTATTCAGAATCGGACTCAGGGTTTTAATGTATTCAATTTTTTCGTCCTGCTTCTCCGGTAGAATTGATGCAATGCTTTCTACTTTTCCAACCGTGGGGAGCTGTTTAAGGGCATGATGTTTTCTCAAGGCGTCATCCAATGAATCGCTGAGGATCGCTGTCGACCAAGCAGAACGCCCCGCGTTCTCTATCACCTTCATCTCGTACTTAACCGCTTCAGTCCCGTGGGCCTGTAAGTTAAGAAGATTGTAGTCGAAGGCCACTGTTCGCAGGGAAGGCAGAGCAACGGCAAATAGAACCAGCGAAGCAAAAATAATCGCGTAATAATGTTCGAAAAGTTTTTCGATCAACCGGCCATTTGCTTTGGACGGAATTGACGGATACTGAGGCTTGCAGATTTTTTCTGCTACGGTGATCAAGGCTGGCAACAAAAGAATCATCGATAGCATGCACAGCATGATACCTCCGGCGGAGATCTTTCCTAATTCCACAATACCGATGAAATCGGTCAAAATCATTCCACCAAAAGCCATAGCAGTCGTCACTGCACCCGCAAAATTCCCCCGCCCAGTGCCCTGCACGGTTTTCTGCAGTGCCTGGAGGACACCAGCTCCGCCCACTCGTTCCTCCCTATAGCGCTCTAGAATGTGGATTCCGAAATCGATACCCAGTCCGATCAGAATTGTCGCAAACACAACAGTGAGAATATTGAGGTGCCCGACCACAAGCGTGGTCCATCCCATCGACCAGCATAGAGCAACAACAAGCGCAAAAATGGCAAGCAGGGGTTTTACCACTTCGCGATAGGCGAGGATAAACAGCAGGGCCACGCCGATCAGTGCAATTTGCGAGGCTTTCCTGACATCCACCTTTGTGGTGTCCATTTCATCAGCAGCAATAACATCTTCGCCGGTGAGCCCCACTTCCACGCCAGGGAACTGGGCTCGCGTTTCCTCGATGAGACGGCGGAGGAAATCTACAGAGTCGGATATGGTCGGGGCTTCTTTGTTGTCTTCGTTGGGAACGATGAGGACAAACATGAGTTTTTCATCCTCTGAAACCAAGTACCCCTCCTCAGCAATCGATTCCTCGCTATCTGTCAAAAAGGATTTCCAGGGAGACCGGTAGGCCCCCTCTCCCCTGAGGTGGGCGATCATCTGTTGTTCGAGAGCAATAAGAAGGCT
>CAZVZT010000142.1:0-3505 GCA_964631515.1 uncultured Nitrospinaceae bacterium | reverse complement strand
ACACAAACAGCATATCGCCGTATTTGCACACATCCTGTGGAGCAGAGAGCGTGTTGTCGCCTGGGTCGTCGGCGCCACGGTTGGACATGACAGTAGTACCCTCGCCCTGCCCAATCACCAGATAGGCCCCCTTCTCGGGAACGGTTTCTTCGACGACCTCTTCGAGTTCATCTACTTCATCGGACTCATCAACTTCTAACTCATCCGCCTCGTCACCTTCCTCGATTTCAACCAAATCGAGAGGCTCTTCTTGGTTGGTTTCTTCCTCGTGCTCTTGACTTTCGTCCGCCATGCCACACACCTCCACACGGTTGATAAACAACACCCTAAAATAAACACCCCCCTTCGGGGTAGTAATTCGAGATTGATCACATACTATAACGATTTTGCGCCGCAGTTCAAGGCAAATGGAGCCGCTGCCACATGGAAACCACTTTTCGCCCATTGCGGTCCTGGTAGGAACCATCCCAGATGGCAAAGGCCACCAGAACCGGGTTGCCTTTCTCGAACCGCTTATCCCACTTGTTCAGGGAATCCAGAGTTCGGTAAAAAACCACGGACCAGTTTCCGTCCTTCCATACCCCCTTGCCCTGCACGTTCTGCTTTGTCAGAGGCTGAGGGGTCAGGGTACCAAAACCTTCGGCGTTCAATTCTTCGATGGGAACATCTCGGAACGGATTCAGTGCGTCGACCGGGTTGACCTCGCCACCGAAGATCATGGCATCGAGATCCATTCCCTTGGTCGCGTACTCCAGTTTTTCCTTGGTTTGAATCTCCGTCTGCCAGTCAGCGCGCCACTGCCATATGTTGACCACCTTACCCCGGTTACCCATTCCGAAGAACGGTTCGTTATGTCCGTGCGTGTGAAGCAACACATCGCCCAGAGCAAACTCCATCGCCACCGCATCCTTGAAATCCTGATGGCGGGTGGACGAACGGTCAGGAACCGGGTCTTCCCACTCCAGCCGAAACGCCACGACCTCTTCGTTCACCACCGACTGAACTTTAATATTGGTGATCGGGTTCTTTCGAGCATTGAGCGGAATGAGATGCACCACCCTTTCCGGAACTTCTTTCCAAAGCTCGTGGGCCGGATCCGGCACGATTTCGGCATCCACCGTTGTGGAGTGGAGATCAATTTCATAACCCGCCTCCTGAAACCGGTCCAGTTCGATTTTTGACCGGAGCAGGGTGGCAAGATTCCAACGCTCTTCGTCAGTCAGGTGGCTGTAGGTTTTCATGGGGGTTCCATCGATCCCGGTGGTCAGGGTCATGTAGATGTCTTTCGTTTCGTAGCCGAACTTATACGTGTTGGGATTAGTAAGGTCATACACGAAAACCCGGTGATCCCAGATGTCATAAAGCTGGTCGGCATTTGCACCCCCTCCTTTCAAATCGGTACCGTGACACCGGGCGCAACGCATTTCCTTGTACAGTTTCTGTCCGGCCTCGATCGCGTCCGGCGTAATGGGAGGAACGGGACCAGGCTCAATGGGAGATTTCGGCACTTCGTTCTCGAACCGTTTGGAAAACCCTTTGATGTACTGGACAACAGCCCGGGTTTCCTCCTCGGTAAGCGATTTTTCCCAGGCAGGCATAGCGGTGCCGGGAACGCCACGGCTAATGGTACGAAAAATATCTGAATCGAGTGGTAGGGATCCTGAGGGCGTGGTGCGGTGCTTGTACAGTCCCCTGCGAAAATCACGCGGCCAGGGATACAGATAAGCCATCGCCTCGCCGCCACCATTCCCGTCCGCCCCGTGACAAAAGATGCACATGTGTTTGTACACTGTAGCACCCAGCGTCGCCCGGTCTGCTCCGGACACGTGTCCGGGATCATGGGGAACTTTGCCGTGTTCTCCGCCTTCCGATTTCTGGGGCATGTCCGCCGTATGCGCAAACACCGCCACGGACCCAAAAACCACTCCAATGATCAGAAAACCGGATAATACAAGGCCCCTACTGAACATTGGGACGCGGTGTCGATAAGTCATATCTTTCTTCATTACCATTTAAACCGTCCTCTGAAATATCGATCCAGATATTCGAACAGTTTTTGCGATAGTCGAGGCCCAGGCAATAAAACAATGGGTTCTTGTTGGCGAAATAAATCACGGGATTGGAAAAGTAAACCGCCAAACCGTCGAACTGAGCGATTTCAATCGCCTGAGCCATTTCGGTTTCTTCGGCGGAGGCCTTCCTGATGATCTTACGGGTCACCATATAATCCAGTGCGCCGTCTAAGTCGATGTCGTAGTAGGTTGAAATTAGACCGGGGATACTTAATACTTCCCAGCCCCGATAGGCAGGAGCCTTCCAGCCCGGCTCCTTAGGAATCTGGTCTCGGGTGACCCCTCCCTCGGAAAATCCCTCGGGCAAGCCCTGAGCCTGTACTCCCCCGGCAAACACCAAGGTGTGGGTGCCAATGAGAAACCCCAGTACAATTGATCGGAAAGTTTTCATCCATCCCCCTTCTTTCGGGCCGATGCACCAAATACTCTATTCAAAATCGGGTGCCACAGATTAGCACAAATTAAGGGCTAAAAAAAAATTAGGGCGCCCCGTAAAACGTTTCGATCGTCTGTTTATCCAGGCTTTCTGGCGACCCGTCAAAAACAAGTTCACCCGCCTTCAGCGCCAGCACGCGGTGTCCATACTCACGGGCAAGACCGGGGAGATGCAGGTTGCATAAGAGAGTCACCCCGTTTTTTTCGTTGATCTCTTTTAGAAGTTCCATGATGGTGCGAGCCGATGCGGGATCCAAACTGGATACCGGCTCATCGGCGAGGAGGAGATCCGGGTTCTGCATTAGGGCGCGGGCGATGCCAACCCGTTGTTGCTGGCCACCACTCAAGGCATCAGCTCGCCGTCCAGCCTTATCCCCGATCCCCACCCGGTTGAGATGCTCATGGGCGCGGTCCACCGACTCTCTTGGAAAATGACCGGCCAAGCTCATCCAAGGTGAAAGGTAACCCAGGCGCCCGGTCAGGGCGTTGGTTGATACCGACACCCGGTCCACCAAGTTGTACTGCTGAAAGATCATGCCGATCCTCCGGCGCATTTTGCGAAGGAGGCCCGGACCTGCCCCGGTGATTTCCTGATCACCCAGGTAAACGTGTCCGCTCGTCGGCTCCACCAGCCGGTTGATACACCTCAGGAGCGTCGACTTACCGGACCCGCTTTTCCCGAGAATCGTGAGAAACTCACCAGGCTTGACGGTGAAGGACACGTCCTTGAGGGCCTTCGTTCCGTCAGGGTAGACTTTCGATAATTGTTCCACTCGCAACATAAAATCAATCCGTCGAATCTTCTAATCTTTCCCACCGATCTCCAGAAAAATTTTTAGGGTCAGGGATTGAGTTTCCCTAGATCGAGCCCGAGCAGACGGCTCGCCTCGCGGACTGGGTCGAAGAACGCGTCCAAGTCGGCGAGTCCGCTGATGCCATAGACCTTTTTGAGTACTTTGGAGCCTTCGGGAGTTTTTGCAACGTGCTTCAATCCGTCC
>CAZVZT010000141.1:0-3514 GCA_964631515.1 uncultured Nitrospinaceae bacterium | reverse complement strand
TCCAGCAACCATCCACGTTTCATGCGTATTCTCATGGACGCACGGCGCCGCAACGGAAAAGTAATCGTCATTAACCCAGCGAGGGAACGTGGGTTGGAGCGGTTCAGCGTTCCCTCCGATCCATGGAGCCTGCTATTCGGGTCCAACATCGCAAGCACCTACCTTCAGCCGCACATCGGCGGAGACATCGCACTACTCAAGGGAATTGCCAAGGGGTTATTGCATATCAATGCTAGTCGACCGGGAACGCTGGATCACGACTTCATCACAAACCATACTAAAAACTTCACAACCTTCCGCGATGATATCGAATCCGTTAGTTGGAAAACGCTCGAACAGGAGTCGGGTCTCAGCCGTGCGGTCATGGAAGACACTGCCCTTCAGTACGCCAATGCTCGAAACGTAGTGTTCGCATGGGCGATGGGGGTCACTCACCATACGCACGGTGTGGATAACGTACGCTCGATCGTCAACCTGGCTTTACTTCGAGGCATGCTCGGAAGAAAAAATGCGGGACTCCTCCCCTTGCGTGGACACAGTAACGTGCAGGGAATCGGATCGATGGGATTCACCCCCAAGCTGAAGCAGTCGATCTTCGATAATCTAGAGAGCCGATTTAATCTGCAGCTTCCTCGAGATAAAGGACTTGATACTCTCAGTTGCATGGAATCGGCCCGCGAAGGTCGCTTTGATTTTGTCTGGAACCTGGGCGGAAATCTGTTTGGTTCTAATCCAGATTCCCTGTTTGCCCAAGAAGCGCTCAGTCAAGTTGATTTTGTTCTATACATGAACACAACGCTTAACCAGGGACATTTCCGTGGACGAGGACAGACCACTCTCCTCCTTCCCGTGCTGGCCCGAGACGAAGAACCGGATAGGACCACCCAAGAAAGCATGTTCAATTTCATTCGTCTGAGTGAGGGTGGAAAACTCCGGCACGAAGGCCCACGAAGTGAAGGAAACATCATCGCTGAGATCATCGCGCGGGTTTTCGAGGATAGTCCGGTCCCATGGAAAGAACTTGATAAAAACGGGAGCATCCGAGAATTGATTGGTGAAATCGTTCCTGGATTCGAAAAAATAAAAACAATCGATCAGACGCGTGATGAATTTCATATCAACGGACGTATTCTACACACACCGCAGTTCCCGACGGCAGACGGACGGGCAAGCTTCACAGCGTGCCCCCTGCCTCACCTCCGGAGTGAAGAAAAAGGAAACCGACATTTCAAACTCATGACCGTGCGGTCTGAGGGACAGTTCAACACCGTTGTTTATGATCAGGAAGACCGCTACAGAGGCGTAGGGTCGCGGGATGTCTTATTCATGAACGCAGAAGACATTCGATCGACAGGTTTTGAAGAAGGAGACCGGGTGACGGTGAAAAATGCAACGGGCCAAATGACCGGGATGGAACTGGTCGCCTACCCCATCAAAGCAGGAAACATAATGATGTACTATCCGGAGGCCAATGTTTTGGTCCCCAGAACGCGTGACAAAGATTCACGAACACCGTCGTTTAAATCGGTCGATGTCACAATAGAAAAGTAGAGCGGACTTTTTCAGCAGGGAACTTCCAACCAGTCCGCGGCAAATCCCTTGTCAGAGCTCCTTTAGTGTGCCTCATTCCAATTCTCTCCCCATCCCATATCGACAACCAGGGGAACAGACAGAGGGCAGGCTCCCTCCATTTCTATTTTTACCAAAGTTCCCATTTCTTTTTTTTCCTTTACCGGGCATTCAAAAACAAGTTCATCGTGAACCTGAAGAATCATCTTAGATTTCAGGTTTCTTTGTGAAATCGCGCGCGAGAGCCGGATCATGGCAACCTTGATGAGATCGGCGGCACTTCCCTGAATTGGAGAATTGATTGCCATTCGTTCAGCAGCCTCCCGCACCTGTCGGTTTTTGCTGTTAAGATCGGGCAGGTACCGCCTGCGGTTAAACATCGTCCGTGTATATCCAGTTGCACGCGCTTCGGCAATGGTGTCTTCCATAAAGATATTCACTTTTTCATACAAGTTGAAATACTGGTCGATAAAATCCTTTGCTTCCCGTGGGGTGATCCCAAGTTGGCGCGACAGGCCAAACGAACTCAGACCGTAGACAATACCAAAATTAACGGCCTTGGCCATACGTCGCTGCTCCTCGTCTACATTTTCAAGCGAACTTCCAAAAATTTCCGCCGCCGTGCGCGTGTGAATATCCTCTCCCTTCTTGAACGCATGTTTCAGCGCTTTATCCTCAGACAGGTGAGCAAGAATGCGCAACTCGACCTGTGAATAGTCGGCAGAAAGAAGCACCCCTTTTCCCTCAGCGGCAAAAGCTTTTCGGATTTCTTTTCCCATCTCCGAACGGATGGGAATATTCTGCAGGTTCGGGTTACTGCTACTCAACCTCCCTGTCGCGGTAACTGTCTGGTTGAACGAGGTGTGCACCCTTCCAGATTCCTTGAATATCTCTTCAGGCAATGCGTCGACGTATGTTGATTTTAATTTTGCTAGCTGGCGGTAGGTGAGGATTTTTCCTGGCAATTCATGTTTCTCCGCCAACTGCTCCAAAACCGACACATCTGTGGAATACCCAGTTTTGGTTTTCTTGATGACGGGTAGCCCCATCTTCTCAAATAAAATGACCGCGAGTTGCTTGGGCGAATTGATATTGAACGTTTCCCCGGAGAGGGCATAGATCTGAGTTTCATGCTGTCGTAATTCCTCTTCTATTGACCGGGAAAGTCCTTCAAGATGCTTTCGGTCGATGTACACCCCGTTCATTTCCATTTCTGCAAGAACTTCCAGCAGGGGCAATTCGATTTCATTGAAAAGTTTCAAGGTTTCGCCTGTGAGCAGCGGGCGTAATTTATCCGTAAGCCGCCAGGTGATATCAGAGTCCTCTGCCGCATATTCCGTAGCGCGTTCAATATCCACTTCATCGAACCCAATTTCCTTAGCCCCAGTTCCAACCAATTCTTTATAAGTTATGTTTTTGTGTCCGAGGTGGTTCATCGCAAGATCATCCAACCCGTGTCCACGGCTTGAAGGATTGAGCAGGTAGGAGGCAATCATCGTATCAAAATCAATTCCCTTGAGATAAATACCCTCTTTGGCCAGCACGATGAGATCATACTTAATGTTTTGTCCGCATTTTTTAATCGCTGGATCTTCCAAAATCGGTTTTAGCCGATCGAAAACCATTTTCGAATTGAGTTGATCAGGCACACCGAGGTAACGATGAGCCAAGGGGATGTAATAGGCCTTCCCTTCCTTAAAAGAAAAGGAAACCCCTACGGCCCGGGCCCATACTGGGTACTTACTGGTTGTTTCTAGATCCAAAGCAAAGGATTTTGCTTTATTTAACTTCTTTATCAGCCGGTCGAATGTCTTTTCTGTAAGGATCGCCTCGTACGACGACCGGTCAACCTGCGCCGAAGAGGCGACTGGAGATGCTTCCCCTTCCATCGCAGCGAGAAAAGACGCGAACTCGAATTCCTCAAACATTTTTCTAAGCGCCGGCG
>CAZVZT010000140.1:0-3557 GCA_964631515.1 uncultured Nitrospinaceae bacterium | reverse complement strand
TTTTAAGAGATCATTCAATGGAGACGTTATCTCGACTGGAAGATATGAAAGAGGCCGCGACCAGACTTTCCATAGAGATTGTCACCAGAAATTTATTCGATCAGGAGATCTCGATTCAAAGCGGGTACTGCAAATTCAAGGGAAAAGACATGATCATTCTCGATGAGCAACTCACCCCTGAAGAGCAAGTTGAGGTCATTCTGAACACACTCAAGCAGTTCGACTTAGAAACCATTTATCTGCCTTCATGGATTCGCGAGAGCATCGAATCGGGCCGTTCCGTTAGGACCCAATCATGACCTTGTCCAACATTATTCTTCCGGAAGACCGGCGTGGCAAACTGCGAGCGCTTCTGAACGATGGGAAAACCGTGCGGGTGATGGAAGCCCATAACGGGCTGAGCGGTATCATCGCTAACAACACTCGCGTCGATGGGCAACCTGATGAATTCCCCGTCGAACGCGAATTCGATGCGCTCTGGGAAAGCAGTCTCACCGATTCCGCCATAAAAGGCCACCCCGATATCGAAGTGATCAGTTTCGATTCCCGCCTTCAAACCATCCACGAAATACTCGCCGTCACCTACAAGCCGATGATCGTTGATGGCGACACCGGCGGTGACGCAAGCAATTTTGAGTATATGGTCTCCAAACTGGAGCGAGCGGGGGTCTCCGCTGTTATCATCGAGGACAAGGTTTTCCCGAAACGAAATAGTCTAGAACCTGGCGTTCAGCAGACCCTACAGGAGCCCGAAGTTTTCGCTCAGAAAATCCGGCGCGGAAAAAAAATTCAAGTGTCCGAAGATTTTATGATCATTGCTAGGCTGGAAAGTCTGATTGCGGGTCAGAGCGTTGATGAAGCCCTTCACCGCGCACGCATCTATCTTGAAGCGGGAGCAGACGGGATCATGATCCATTCCAAATCAAAGAGCCCGGATCAGATTCTCGAGTTTGCCAAAAACTACCAAAACTTAAATCAGGAACTGAAACTTAACATACCCCTTGTCTGTGTACCCACAACCTATAACACCCTCACTGAAGACGAACTGCGAACAGCCGGGTTCCGCATCATTATCTACGCGAATCATTTATTGAGAGGAGCCTACAAGGCTATGAAAGAAGTGGCGCGCACCATCCTCCTCAACCAGAGGTCGTTCGAAGCTGATCCGATGTGCGCCCCGGTCCGCAATATTTTTGAGACTGTCGGTTTTCTGGACGTCAAGGAAAAGGACCAGCAGGACGAAAGCAGTACGAACATCCCTGTAATCATACCCGCAGCAGGAGAAGATTCGTTGCTGAAATCTGTCCTCCACGGTAGACCCAAGGCCATGCTTGAGGTCGCCGGAAAAACCCTTCTCGCTTGGCAGGTTGGAACTCTCAATAGCAGTAACCTCGCTGACATCACCGTGGTTACCGGGTACGCCCATGAAAAAATGCGTGCGGATGGCGTCACCTTGTGGCAAAACAAAAATTACAAGAAAGGATCCGAACTGCACAGTCTCATCGAAGCACGGGAAAGGATGAAAAATGGATTCATAATGCTGTATGCGGATATCCTGCTAGAGGAACACATCGTAACAAAACTGCTCACCTGCCGGGAGGACATCGTTCTTGTCGTAGACAACACCATCCAGTACCACTCGCCCGAGGCAAACAAAGTGCAAGACTTGGTTATAAGCAAACACAAACACAAACCTACCCGCAGAAAAATCAGTTTCGTCTGCGAGAACGTCATCTCCAAAATCGGGGCCAAGTTGAACCTGGAAACCGCTACCCATGAATTCATCGGGCTCGCCAAGTTCACTAAAACCGGAAGAGATCAATTTCTACAGACCTACGAAGACTGCGTTAAGAACTACCAGGGAAAATTTCAAGAAGCCGCTGATATTGCCCGGTTCACTTTCACCGATCTCATCCAGGAAATGATCGATCGGGGTTACGCAATCCATTTTCTTGAAATCCACAAAGGCTGGTTGGAGATCCATCGCTACGAAGACATTGACCTAGCCAACCGGTTTCTATCTCATCACTGAAACCATGCAAGTAAAACAAGCTGGAAACCCTCACCGGGGTACGGAGTAATCACTCCATCCTGGTAACAGGAAAGACATCGACAATGTACTACACGAAAATGTTAATCCCGACCCTGAAGGAGTCGCCAGCCGACGCGGAGGTGGTGAGCCACAAGCTTATGATTCGTGCCGGGATGATCCGACAATTGGCCGCCGGTATCTACTCCACGCTCCCAATGGGTTTGCGGGTACTTAGGAAAGTTGAGGGGATCATTCGGGAAGAAATGGACCGTATAGGTGGGCAGGAGGTGTTTCTTCCCAGCATCCAACCCGCCGAATTGTGGATCGAAAGTGGCCGTTGGAAATTTTACGGCAAGGAACTTCTGCGTATCAAAGACCGCCACGAACGCGATTTCTGCTACGGCCCAACTCACGAGGAAGTCATCACCGACATCGTGCGACGCGACGTGCGTTCCTACCGCCAACTTCCCCTGCTGTTATATCAAATACAAACTAAGTTCCGCGATGAAGTACGGCCCCGATTCGGGATCATGCGTGGACGCGAGTTTATGATGAAAGACGCTTACAGCTTCCACGTCAACGAGGAAAGCACGCAGGAAACTTATTCAAAAATGGCCGAAGCCTATTCCCGCGTATTCGAACGATGCGGACTGGATTTTAAAATGGTTGAGGCTGATAGCGGAACTATCGGCGGCAGTTTCTCACATGAGTTCGTGGTGCTGGCTGACTCGGGAGAGGACCGAGTCGGGTTCTGCGATTCCTGTGACTATGCATCCAACTTGGAAAAAGCTGAGATCCGCCCACCGGTCCCCGCTAGCGAAACACCAGCGAAGGAAAACCTTAAGGAAGTATCTACACCCGGGAAAAAAACGGTGGAAGATGTGACCACTTTTCTCAAGATCGTTCCCGAACGCCTCATAAAAACCATCGTGTTCGAAAGCGATCGCGGGCTGGTTGTCGGGCTCGTCCGTGGAGATCGAGACATCAACCCCATCAAACTGAAAAACCTGATCGGCTGCGAGTGGCTTCACCCTGCCGCTGAAGACCTCATCGCTAAAGAAACCAAGCTCCCTTGCGGTTACCTTGGCCCAGTAGGAATGAAACTAAAAATTTACGCCGACGCGGAAGTCCCACTCATGTCCAACAGCGTAACCGGCGCCAACAAGCCCGACACCCACTTGATTGGCGTCCAAATGGACCGAGACTTTAGTGCCGAAAAGGTCGGCGATCTAAGAGACGTCCGTGAAGGCGATCCCTGCGCCAAATGTGATGCGGGAACCTATAGGGTGAAACGAGGGATCGAGGTAGGACATATCTTCATTCTAGGTAACAAATACAGTTCCGCGATGAAGGCCACTTACCTTGACGGTCAGGGCAAGGAAAATCCGATGGTCATGGGATGCTATGGAATCGGCGTGGGGCGCACCGCCGCCGCTGCCATTGAGCAAAACCATGACGAGAAAGGCATTATCTGGCCCCTTCCCCTAGCTCCGTTCAAGGTAATCATCCTTCCGGTCAACTTTGC
>CAZVZT010000139.1:3310-3559 GCA_964631515.1 uncultured Nitrospinaceae bacterium | reverse complement strand
GGATGCGTTAGAGATTAACCCTGACTATCAACCCAAGAAGGACGATATTTATATCCTGGACAGCATTGCAAGGAAATATAAAGGGGGGAAAATTGGCCGCCTTGCTGAAAGTGCGCTCAAACAGTTAAGAGAAAGTCTGTAACTTAAGAAACTTACATGCCCTACTAAAGTTGGTCAGGTGGGAGCGGAAATAAAAGAAAACCCGGACTCCTAATAGAGTCCGGGTTTTCTAGGTTTCAGAAGCTGCAG
>CAZVZT010000139.1:0-3300 GCA_964631515.1 uncultured Nitrospinaceae bacterium | reverse complement strand
ACATTTTGGGCAGTATTGCGAAGAAATATAAAGGAGGGAAGATTGGTCGCCTTGCAGAAAATGCCCTCAAACAGTGGAGGGAGGGTCTGTGACTTAGAAGCCTATATGTTCTACCAAAGCTGATTAGGTAGGAGGAGAAATAAAAAACCCCGGATTCCTTTTGGAGTCCGGGGTTTTTAGTTTTCAGGAATTGCAGGGGCTAACCTTTTTTCTGGCTTCCTACATAGTTGAGGGCCGACCCGGCATAGAACCACTGGATTTCCTTTTCGCTCAGGGTGTGGTTTGTCGTGATCTCGTCGGTGCCGCCGTCATCGTGCTTGAGCGTGACAGTTACTGACTTGCCCGGTGTTAGCCGGTCTAGCCCGGCCACGGTGATCCGGTCTTTTTCCTGAAGCTTGTCGTAGTCACACTTGTTGGCAAAGGTAAGTGGTAGTACGCCCTGTTTCTTCAAGTTGGCCTCGAAAATGCGGGCGTAGGACTTTGCGATAAAAGCGCGGGCGCCCATGTGCCTCGGTTCCATTGCGGCGTGCTCGCGACTGGATCCTTCACCAATGTTTTCGTCACCGACGGCGACCCATCCAAGTTCCTGCCCCTTCAAGTTGCGCGCAATCTTGTTAAGCTCAATATTTGATTCACCGGAAACCGGGTCGTTTCCAGTGCCCGTTTCACCAGTAAAGGCGTTGGTTGCGCCAAGGAACATGTTGTTGCTGATGTTATCCAGATGTCCTCGGAATTTCAGCCATGGCCCGGCTTGGGAAATATGATCGGTGGTACATTTCCCCTGCGCTTTGAGTAATAGCGGCATGTCTTGGTAATCTTGGACCGGATCCTGTTTAGGGAAGGGTTCCAGGAGGGCAAGACGCTCACTGCTGGGGTTAATGACAACTTCCCCGGACTTGGTGGGTGCCTCATACCCGCTGTCCTTAGTCTTATATCCTTTAGGCGGCAGAACATCTCCTGCAGGTGGAGCGAATTTAAAATCGTTTCCATCCTTGTCCTTCAGGCTATCTGTGAGGGGGTTGAATTTCATGGACCCACCGAAGGCCATTGCGACGACCAGCTCCGGGCTGCTGATGAACCCAAGTGTTTCTGGGTTTCCATCATTGCGTTTGGCGAAATTGCGGTTATAGGAAGTTAGGATGCTGTTGGCCTCACCTTTTTGTTTGTCTTCGCGTTTCCACTTCCCGATGCAAGGTCCGCACGCATTGGCAAGTACCGTTGCCCCGACGTCTTCAAAATCTTTGAGGATCCCGTCCTGCTTGATTGTTTCATAGACGCGCTCCGATCCGGGCGTAACCAGGAATACGGACTTCACTTTTACTCCGGCGTCCCTGGCTTGCCGCACGAGGCTCACCGAGCGGGACATATCCTCGTAACTCGCATTGGTGCACGAGCCGATGAGTGCGGCAGATAGTTCCTCTGGGTACCCTTTTTCGCCAACTTCAGCGGCCATGGCAGATACGGGCCTTCCTAAATCAGGGGTGTGGGGGCCGACAATATGCGGTTCCAGTGTGGCAAGATCAATCTCGTAGACCTCATCATAAAATTTTTCGGGATCCTTCTCGACTTCGGGGTCGGACTGCAGGTGCGCTGCAAATTGTTTGCAGAGATCGGCGATTTCGGCACGATCAGTTGCGCGGAGATATGGATCCATATTTTCGTCATACCCAAAGGTTGACGTGGTTGCGCCAATTTCCGCTCCCATATTCGTAACCGTACCTTTGCCGGTGGCGCTCATGGCGCGTGCGCCTTCGCCGAAATATTCAACAACTTTACCGGTGCCTCCCTTAACGGTCAGCATGGTCGTCACACGAAGAATAATGTCCTTGGCGGAGGCCCAGCCATTGAGTTTCCCTTTGAGCTGAATGCCAACGAGTTTGGGCATTTTGGTTGAAAAACCCTGCCCGGTCATTGTGTCCACTGCATCGGCACCACCAACTCCAACGGCGATCATGCCCAGCCCCCCCGCGTTGGGTGTATGCGAATCGGTTCCGAGCATCATGGTGCCAGGCACGGCATAGTTTTCGAAAACAACTTGATGAATGATGCCAGAACCCGGCTTCCAGAATCCCATGTTGTACTTCATCGCTGCGGCGCGGAGGAAATCGTAGACTTCCCCATTAAGCTCTTCGGCGTCAATGAGATCTTTTTCTGCTCCCACGTGTGCCTGGATGAGATGATCACAGTGTACGCTTGTCGGTACAGCCACTTCAGGAATCCGCGCCGACATAAACTGCAGGATCGCCATTTGGGCGGTGGCATCCTGCATGGCAACGCGATCTGGTTGAAGAACGAGATTGGATACACCGCGCTCCAGCTTGGAATAATCGGTCTCCTCCATATGGCTGAATAAGTTTTTTTCGACGACGGTCAGCGAACGGCCTAACTTCTTGCGCGCCTTATCGTGAATGGCTTCAAGAGATTTAAAAAGTTTCTCGATCGGTGCCTTTTCCAGTAACATGACGTCTCCTTAACATGGCAAATTTCGGCAGGAATTCCCGCCAGATGAATAAAATATAACGAGCTCTCGCAAGAGGATCTAAATGATTAATTTTTGGGGCGCTATTTTTTCATGTTTAGTGGAAAATATCAACGATTTTTGGGGCCCGGCGACGTTGGGTTGACCCCACAATAGTCCTTTTATTTTCATGTATTAATGATATTTACACCAATGAAAAACCATGACTTCTATTTTTGATTCTCCTGAGTTTAACCAAAACCTTTTTTTTCCTAGGCCTGACGGGCTGCCTGTCCCTTACGGGAGCGACGAGCTACTCGTGGAGGTGGGGGACGAATGCCGTGTTCATCTCAGGCGGTATCCGTCGCCCGATGCGAGATTCAGCTTGCTGTATTTCCACGGCAATGGGGAGATTGTTTCGGACTATGACAGTCTGGCGAGTCACTTCAATACCCTAGGAAGTGAGCTGACTGTATGCGATTACCGTGGGTACGGGCGAAGCGAGGGTACCCCCACTCTACGCAATGCGATGGAAGGTGCCAAGGTTATTTACCGTCACCTCAGGGGTAACAGTAAGCTGAAATCCAAAGTCTGCGTGATGGGTCGGTCTCTGGGAAGTGCCCCAGCAATTGAGCTATGTGTCCAATTTCCGGAAATCGCCTGCTGCGTAATCGAAAGCGGGTACGCCGATCCCATCCCCTTAGTGGAGCGACGTGGGCTCCGGATCGATAAAACTACACCTGCGGAAGACGCTATGTTCAGCAATAGCCGCAAGATCCGGCTCATCAAATGTCCTCTCCTTATCATGCACGGGGAGGAGGATTTTCTGATCCATCCACAAG
>CAZVZT010000138.1:0-3562 GCA_964631515.1 uncultured Nitrospinaceae bacterium | reverse complement strand
TGTCGGCGGAGATCAACCCTTCCTCAATCGAAGCAAACAACAACCTGGCAAACATCTATGGAGAAACTGGGCAGCACACACTGGCCGTCCGTTATTATCAACAAGCCTTGAAGGCCGACCCGAATAGCGTACCCACGTTGTTCAACCTTGGTCTGACCTATGTGGATCTTGCGAATCCAGACAAAGCCATCGAGGCATTTTTGCAGGTAGCGCAGATCGAGCCTTCATTTGTCGCGGCACACCGGCAACTGGCACGTCTTTATCTATCCCAAAATAAAACCATGAGTGCGCTCTTGCATTTAAAACAACTGACCAAGATCGATCCCAGCAACCCAACCCCCTTTATCACCATCGGAAAGAGCTACATCCACCTAGGCCAGTTCGCACTGGCTGTAGAAAACTTAAATAGAACCAAGTCGCGCTTTCCTCAAAACACCGAGGTGGTGGAGGCGCTGGCCGAAGCGTACTACCGGATGGGCGACCTCAATCGAGCAGTGACCGAGTACCGTTATCTCATCGAACGGAAACCTGAATCCTTGACTGCTTACATTCAACTGGGCTGGGTCCATTACAAGAAGGGCGAAGTCCGTCTGGCCACGGCTTGGACCAAACGCGGCTTGAACCTAGGAACGAAGTCCGACCGATCCGTCACCCTCGCCAACATGAATCTTGGCTTGTATGCTTGGGTGAATAAAAATTATTCCGAGGCCAAAACCCGGTACCGAGCGGCACTGAAAGGAGAGTCGGCCAAAATCGCTCAGGGCATTTTGAACGACCTGCAGGAAGCTGCGCAGAGGCTTCCCTACCGGACCGAACCAGAGTTCTTCGCGGGATGGGTTTATATGGAAGGCGGGAAAAAAGAGAAAGCGCGGTCGCATCTCGACCGTTATCTCCTCCGCACACCTAACGGAAAACTCGCCAACGAAGCGCGTCTCCTACTTGGTATTCAACAGCCATCCGGATCATCCAATCCCGGTGTGGCTCCTGAGGGCATGGCCCTGATTCCAGCTGGATTCTTTATCATGGGATCGAATGGTCACGGAGAAGACGAGGCTCCAGAACACCGGGTCTATCTCGATTCCTACGCCATTGACCGCTTCGAAGTTTCCGCCGAGAATTTTGCCGCATTCCTGAATGAGGTAAACAACGTCAAGGGTTACTACCATGACAATAAATACGGGACGCTATATTTTGACAACCAATTCCATGCACGCAAAGGATTCGAGGATTATCCGATCAACAATGTCAAGTGGGCAGGCGCAGACGCTTACTGTCAATCGAAGGGAAAGCGGCTCCCAACAGAAGCGGAATGGGAAAAAGCAGCACGGGGAACTGACGGACGAGTATTCCCTTGGGGAAGCATTCCGCCCAACCCAGAACTATCCAGGTTCCGCCAAGTCTGGACCGAAGAATCAAAACACAATGTGATGGTCCACGTTAAAGCACTTCCAAAGGGAGTCAGCCCCTATGGCGTGTTTAACATGGCAGGCAACGTCAAAGAATGGGTGGACGATTGGTATGATCGGGAGTACTATAAGGATCCATCCAATCATATCAACCCCAAAGGCCAGATCGGTGGGGAGTTCAAGGTATTGAAGGGCGGGTCATGGCGTGATTTGAGGGGGTTCGTCTATTCCTCATTCCGCAACAACAGCTACCCCAATACACGATTGGACGATTACGGTTTCCGTTGCGCGAAAAGCATGGAAAACGAGGAGGGAACAAAACAATTGACCCGAGCGGTCGATCCAAGTCAACGGGGACACAAGAGCATTTCATGATAGGCGCCATTGAAATCCTGATGATCGCGATCATCTTCGGCATTATTTACGGTCGGGACGCGATCGACCGCAGCTGGAAAAAGAATCCGGATGAGGGAGTGGTCGAAAGCTTCACCGAAGACGTCAAGGAGTATTACCATGACGACCCAAAACGCCTCGTCAAGCTGATTGTCCTGGCAGTGAGTGTACTCTCCTTCATCTCCGTGCTCATCTACTGGGTGGTAACTCATTACGACATCGCCAAAATGATCGGGCTGGACTAATAGTTGAGTCTACCGTCGAATCAATCACCTGCTTTCATTGCCACGCATCAACCACACTCCTAACCCGTTGATCCCACACTCGCGCCCAGCTTTAGTCTAACTGCCCCTAGGAGTCCTAGCTGCCGTTCAAAAGGATTTGAATATTTTCTGGAAGCACGAAACGAAATAGAATTTACGAAGTTCTCGGTGCATGGATGCGACCTCGGGTAAGGCGCTCCGAGTTGGTTCCACGAAACAGGTTCAGGGTCTTCGGAATGTTCCTTTTCAAGGCATCCATCCGAAACATGGTTGAGGGAAGAGTGAGTCCCCATTCTGGATCGAAAATCGCGATCAGCATACTCTGATTCCCCAAGATCTGAATCACAATAAACTTTTCAATGGAGTGCTTCTTTTGAATCTCCAAGGGCATCATATAAGTCGAGTTTTCATTCTTTGATCCATATCTCATCACGGCCTTGCCTGATTCCGCAGGCTCAAATGAAAGTGAGGCAATGTAACCATCCAGTTCGCTGAACATGAAATCTTTAGGAAACACCACGATGCCGAAGTTCTCAGGGTTCTTATAGAGCTGGTAGTCATACCCCGGCCCCGCATACGCACTGGAAAGCCCAACGCACAGAAAAATGGCAGTTGCAAAAACAGATGATTTCAGAAGATTAAATGACATACCCGGTATCCCTTGGTTTTAAATCAAAGAATTTCTCTTTCTCTGTTTCTCAGAAAATGATCCTCTCTCGCCCAACCCTGTCTCCTTACTATTCTAGACGAAAGCAGTAAGCGAAATGAGGTCGCTGGTTTAATGAATATGATCAGTGCCCTTTTATACCTGAGGCAATCCGGTCCATCAACGCAAAGAAAACCCCACTTAGGACAAATGCCAAGTGAATAAATAACTTCCACATGTACATCTCTGCATTCTCACTACTCGGCTCAGCCGGAATTTCCATGAAGGTTTTCAAAAGGTCGATCGCAGAAATTGCGACGATGGCTCCTATGACTTTCAGTTTCAGTTCACCGAAGTCAACCTTTCCCATCCACTCAGGTTTATCTGCATGCCCCTCCACATCGATTTTCGAGACGAAGATTTCGTAACCAGAAAATATAATCATAAGCAACAGGGATCCTACCAGAGTGATATCGATGAGTGATAGGACACCGATAATAATATCGCTCTCGGTCGCCGTCACAACATGGGCTGACAAGTGGACCAGTTCTTGACAGAACTTTATAAGGAGCAAAGTGATACTGACAACCAGCCCAAGGAAAAATGGGGCCAACAACCACCTGCTATTAAAAATAAACTTTTCTAGACCGTGCTCAATTTTACCTGACATAAACTCTCCTGATTTTTAACAATTAGTTCTACAGAGGTCGACAGCCACAACATTAAGGGTTTGAATATTTTTTGGGTATATAAGAGAACGATCAATCCGATTGCTTGTCCTCCAAGGCTGAATCAGCATGAGGAGTTTCCGGCACGGTTTTGTCTAACAGTTTAGATTTCGGGATTTGACAAAA
>CAZVZT010000137.1:3327-3605 GCA_964631515.1 uncultured Nitrospinaceae bacterium | reverse complement strand
GAGTCGGCTCTTTACCTGCAAGGTTTATGTGACCGCGTTGCTGAGGACCTTGCGGAATATATTCATAATCTTTTAAGGATGAGGTCGGGGAAGAAAAAGGAAAAGCAAGGCCAGCGGTATAGCCCGGGCTATGGTGCATTGGCCGACATGTCCAACAATCGGGTGATCTGGGAGGTGTTGAACGCCGGAGACCTTGGCATCACCCTAACCGATGCGAATGAATTTGATCCGCCGAGTACCACGGCAGCTGTGGTTTGCTTCCATCGGGATGCAGGCTA
>CAZVZT010000137.1:0-3317 GCA_964631515.1 uncultured Nitrospinaceae bacterium | reverse complement strand
CTAAAACATCCCGAGTTGAACTACCGAAAGACTTCCCCAATTCCTTAGGAATAAAAGAGTTGCCATTATATTTGGCCCGCAGACTGGGCCAAAATAAATGCTTGTTTTATGGTGGGTGTTTATAAGATACTAGGTGCTACGGAGGCAGGTAGCAGTGGGTGTAAGGCGTTGCCTTTATTAGAGGTTTCTGTAAGTGACTGTGCCGTAGGTTTTAATCCGTTCCCAACTTTTTTCGAGGAAACTTAGATCATGTTTAAGCGATTTACAGAGCGAGCTCGCAGGGTCATCATTCTTGCACGGGAAGAGGCGGAGCTCTACCGCCACGAATATCTTGGGACCGAGCACATTCTGCAAGGGGTGATCAAGGATGGTGGGGGGATTGCGGTAGCTATTATTCAAAAAACTGGCACCGATCTTGCTCTGCTTAAAAAGGAATTGGAAAAGAATCTTCCGCGCAGTTCCAATTCGTTGATCATTGGAGATATTCCCTTTACTTCACGGGCAAAGAAAGTTCTCGAGCTTGCGGTCGAAGAAGCTCGGGCACTAAATCATAACTACATTGGGACCGAGCATTTGCTTTTGGGATTGCTTAAGGAAAAGGAAGGTGTTGCCTGCCGGGTTCTCAACAATTTTGGAATGTATTTCGAAGATGTCAAAGAAAAGATTGTCGAAATGTTTAAGGAGCCCATCGAAGCCACTCGCGAAACGGGCAAGACCCCAACTCTAGACGAATTCAGTCGTGATCTCACCAAGATGGCGGTAGATGGGAAACTCGATCCTATCATTGGTCGGAGCAAGGAAATCGAGCGGGTGATTCAAATTTTAAGCCGTCGGACGAAGAACAACCCGGTATTGATTGGTGAACCCGGCGTCGGTAAGACCGCTATCGTCGAAGGACTGGCCCAGCTTATCGTGGAACGCGAAGTTCCGGATACGTTGTTTGAAAAGCGCATGGTTTCCCTCGACCTCGGATCTCTGATTGCGGGCACCAAGTACCGCGGTCAATTTGAGGCGCGCCTGAAGGGAATCATGAAAGAGATCGTACAGAACGATAGCGTCATCCTGTTTGTCGACGAGTTACACACGCTGGTTGGAGCCGGTGCGGCGGAAGGTTCTGTTGATGCGTCCAATATGCTCAAGCCGGCGTTGTCTCGCGGGGAAATCCAGTGTATCGGAGCGACCACTCTAGAGGAATACCGGAAATATATCGAGAAAAATGGCGCCCTCGAGCGGCGGTTTCAGCCGATCATTGTCCACCCACCTTCGGTGGAAGAGACCATCGAAATCATTAAAGGGCTCAAGGTTCCCTACGAAATGCATCACAAAGCAAAGATCAGCGACGAAGCCATTGTAATCGCTGTACGGTATGCTGACCGGTACATCAGTGACCGGTTTCTTCCCGATAAGGCGATCGACGTGATCGACGAGGCCGGGTCGCGCGTGCGATTGCGTAAGCATGTCCAGTCGCCGGAGATACGGAAGATTCAAAAGGAAATCGATTCCATCACTCGGGAAAAGAAAGTACGCATCGAAAATCAGGAATTCGAAAAAGCTGTTGAACTGCGCGACAAGGAAGAGGAGCTTCGGGCAAAACTGGAAGAAGAAAAAGAAAACTGGGAAGGGAGCCGCGATAATACTGAACCCAGCATCACCGATGAAGATATCGCTGCGGTCGTGTCGAGCATGACGGGTATTCCTCTCTCCAAGATCGAGGAAGGTGAAAGTTCACGCCTGCTGAACATGGAATCGGAGCTTGCATCCAAAGTGGTGGGCCAGAACGAGGCTATTCAGGTTCTTACCCGGGCGATCCGCCGTTCGCGGTCCGGGCTCAAAGATATGCGGCGTCCCATAGGCACTTTTCTGTTTCTAGGGCCGACGGGTGTAGGCAAGACCGAATTGGCAGGCGTGCTTGCCGAGTTCATGTTTGGTAACCGCGACTCCCTGATCCGACTCGACATGTCCGAGTATATGGAAAAATTCAACGTTTCTCGTCTTACCGGCGCACCTCCGGGTTACGTCGGGTATGAGGAAGGCGGACAGCTCACGGAGAAAGTCCGGCGTAAACCTTATTCGGTTGTTTTGTTCGACGAAATCGAAAAGGCCAATCCCGATGTTTTTCATTTGTTGTTGCAGATTATGGATGACGGACGGTTGACCGACAGTTATGGGCGGGTGATTGACTTCAAAAATACGGTCATCATTATGACTTCTAACATCAGTTCGCGGTCTCTTGACAAGGGAACGTCGTTGGGATTTCACAAGAACGATGGAGAGTTGAACCATGACCGGATGCAGAAGGATCTGAAACAGGATCTCAAGCGTACGTTCAACCCGGAATTCCTTAACCGGATTAGCGAAATTGTAGTATTCCGTCAGCTTGAACTCGATCATATCGTCAGCATCCTTGATGTTCAGCTACAAATTCTCAATGCGCAGCTTATACAGCAGGGCCTAACTTTAGACGTTACGATGGAGGCTAAACGCTGGCTTGCTGAAAAAGGGTACGACAAGCATTTTGGGGCTCGGCCCCTCAAAAGGGCATTACAGAAGTACCTAGAGGATATATTATCCGATGAGATGCTGAAAGGCCGGTTCAAAGGCGGTGGACTCATTGAGGCGGGTATGCAGGGTGGTGAGCTGGTCTTTACTGAGAAGTCGGGCGCCTTAAACACTGGCTGAGAGTCGGTTGAATGGCTTGAGGTAAAGAAACTTCCAAAAAAGCATAAAGTATTGTAAAGTATTAGGGTTTTCGGTCCGTAAAAGCTGAAACCCTAGTACTTTTTTTTGGTTTAAAATCGGTTTCCCGTCAAAATTAGATAACCCTTATTATTACAATGTGTTTCGGGATAATGTCCAAAGTGAATCGGAGGTCCTTGCCTATTTTGGTGGTTTTGCTGTTGTGGGCGTTTGTCGTTTCGTCCTACGCCCAAGGCGTGGATCTTGTCGGTTCCGTCCAGGTTCGAGGCAATAAGCGCGTGATTGACTCCACCATCCTTTATTACATTAAGACCAAAAAAGGTGAGCCTATCTCCCGTAGTCAGGTTCGTAGAGATATAGAACAAATCTACAGTCTTGGGCAGTTCAGGGACGTTCGCGTGGAAACCCACCCCGGTGTTGACGGGTTGGACGTGATTTTTATCGTCGAGGAAATTCCTTCGGTCGGAGACGTTACCCTCCACGGTAATGATGAAGTCAGCGAGGACGACATCCGGGAAAAACTTACAATCAAGCGTGGAACGACATTTCAGGACCACCTGCTTCAGGAACTCAAGGAGCAGATCACTCTCTTTTATCACGACAAAGGCTTTTTCTTTGTT
>CAZVZT010000136.1:0-3612 GCA_964631515.1 uncultured Nitrospinaceae bacterium | reverse complement strand
CAGAAAGAAAATTTAGGAGTGTCATGGCACTACCCATTCGTCCACCGGCAGGAAAGAAAATCGGATTTCTAAAAAAGCTGTCCTCCTAATCACTGAAAGTACGCAAGGCAAAGGCTCGATCTTCATTGCCCGTCTGTAGAAAAAAGAGTTCAACCTTATCTAAATTTTCTTATGGGTTTCATCTAGAAAACTCTTTGCTATATACTATGTTCACGCGGAGTCAACCTAAGCCGCCCTCGCTTTTCCCGGGTTTGTCCGAAACTTCCCCCGACTGGAAAACCGCCATCAATTGCATGGTGCACTAGACGCTTTGGAGATAAATGAGCTTCAAGAATGAAATTGGAAAACAGGTTCTAATTCTGGACGGAGCCATGGGCACCATGATCCAGGACTTGGAACTGGATGATGCCGCGTTCGGCGGGACGGAATTCAAGATGCTGTCTGACCTTCTGGTTTTCTCACGTCCAGATGAATTGGAATTCATCCACCTCAAATATCTTCAGGCCGGAGCCAACCTTATCGAAACGAACACGTTCGGCGCGTCGCCCCTCCGGTTGAAGGAGTTTGATTTCACCAAACTCGATCCGGCAGATCTTCGGGCAATTCCCGAGAATCTGGACCTAAGGAACTGTGCCGTGGAAGACCTCACCCGGCATTTAAATATTGAGGGATGCCGCATCGCCTGCCGGGCCATCGAAAAGTATAAAACCGACCCAGATTATGACGGCAGGCCGCTATTTGTGGCTGGGTCGATCGGGCCGTCCAACTATGTTGTGTCCAGCACCCAAGCCGATCTCAACCAGGCTACCTTCGGGCAGATTGTTGATAATTTCTACCATCAGGTTTGTGGACTCATCGCAGGGGGTGCCGATGTTCTGCTCGTCGAAACCCAGCAGGATATTCTGGAAACCAAGGCCATTATCGTGGGCGCACGCAAGGCGTTTGCAGAAAAAGGGACCGCGCTACCCATCATGGTGCAGGTAACAGTAGACACGTTTTCGAAAATGCAGATTTTCAATACCGATATTCAAGCGGCTTGCACCACTGTGGCGGGGATGGGGATCGATGTTTTTGGTATCAATTGTAATGTTGGGCCAGAGGAGATGGTGGCGACAGTGGAAAAACTTAACCGGTTTTGCCCCTATCCTATTTCGGTTGTCCCCAACGCTGGTCAGCCGATTTCTGAAGATGGCAAGACCCGTTACAAGCTTTCCCCAGAGGATATGGCGGATACGATGGAATCCTTAGTTCGCGAGCAGGGTGTATCCATCGTGGGCGGGTGTTGCGGAACCCGTCCCGACCACATCCGGGCACTCAGGAAGCGTTTGGATGGAGTTGTGCCCGCACCAAGGCAACCCGACCGCCGCGTTTTTGTGTCGGGTCCGCAGGAAGCTGTTCCCATAGACAGTTCGAAAGGGTTGGTACGCATCGGTGAGCGGCTCAATGTACGCGGAAGTAGGATCGTGCGCGAGGCGGTGGAGCGCGAAGGGGACATCGCCATGCCGGTGCTAGAGGAAGTGGTGAATGATCAGGTCAAGGATTTAGGAATCGAAATCATCGACGTGTGTATGGACAGTAATATCGTCGAGACGGAGAGTGTCCTGGCCCAGGTTATTCATGAACTCACGAGCGACTTCAAGGGCGTGATGTGCATCGACTCCTTTTCCGTAGAGGCATTGGTACAAGCGATCGAGAGTTATCCCGGTCGGCCGATCATCAATTCCATCAGCCTTGAGGAGTACAAGGCAGGGCAGAGCAAACTCGATGCTGTGCTCTCCCGCACCGCTTGGCACGGACCTATATATATTGCCTTGGTCAATGGACCGAAGGGACCGGCGCAGACCGCTGATGAGAAATATGAATTAGCCGCCGAAATCGTCAGGCAGTGCGGTGAAAAATACGGAGTGGGACCAGACCAGATACTGATTGACGTGAACGCTTATCCTATTGGGAGCGAGTCGCTGGAAGGACTCAATTTCTGCACCGAGACTCTAGAAAGCCTGCCTCGCATCAAGGCGATCCATCCTGACCTGAAAACTACCATCGGCGTGGGCAACCTCACCAACGGGCTGGGGCAGAAGCCCTATATGAGGAAGGTTCTCACCAGTGTTTTCCTTGAAGAAGCTCGGCGGGTCGGACTCGACTGCGCCATCCTCAATCCAAACCATTATGTACCCCCAGGGAGTCTTCCCAGTGAAGATGTAGCACTTGCGCGCAGGGTGATTTTCGAACGCGACATGAATGCGTTCGACCAACTGGAGGAGATCGCGCTTACCAAGAAGACGGGAGTGAAGCAAAAGAAGGTGGATTATTCCGGCTTGTCTCTTGAGGAAAGCATTTGCTCGAAGATCAAAGATGGGTTCAAGCAAAAAGAAGAAGGGGTAGTAGAGAAAGAAGGTGAACTGTTCGATTATCGCGACCGTATCGTGCTAGAGGTAGCCGAAGTCATCAGCCAGCATGAGCCGCTGGATTTTATCGGTGATTATCTCATGGAAACTATGCGCGAGTTAGGGGACGCGTTCGGACGTGGCGAGGTGAGTCTGCCGCATTTGTTGAAAAGTGCCGGCGTCATGCGTAGTGTCATGGAGTTTCTGGAACGGTACATGCAGCTAAAAAGCGGCGTCAAACCGGGAGAAGCAATTCGGTATAAAGGCGTAGTGGTCATTGGTACCGTGTATCAGGATGTGCACAGCATCGGTAAAGACCTTGCGAAGACTCTGCTAGAGAATTATGGCTTTCGGGTAGTCGATCTTGGTGTACAGGTGCCTCTGGAGAAATATATCGAGGTGGCGCGGCAGGAAAACGCCGATGCGATTGGCTTGAGCGCACTTCTGGTGCAGACGTCTAACCACATGATCACAGTTGCTAAAAAGCTGAGAGAGCAATCTTATGATATTCCAATCCTGATCGGTGGGGCACCGGTCAATTCGCGCCATGCAGGGTATGTGGCCATGCACGGGCAGGACGATACGCAGAAAATTTCAAATAATGTGTTTTATTGTAAAAGTGCAATGGACGGGGTAACCATAATGAACCAACTGCGGGACAAGAAACATTGCCTTGAATTTTTGAGCGAGAACCAGAACACCCTGGTGCGAGAATATCATCGCGCCAAGGGAATCCAGGAGAGGCAGGATGAATTGATAGCGACCCTCCCGCGACGTGTAGTCGAGTTCAAGAAACACGAAGTTCCCCGTGACAGATATGAACTTCATAAAGTCGAGTTCAAGTTGCACAAGCTGGCCTCCAACATCGACGATAAAAGCCTGTTTTCACTCAACTGGAAATTTGGTAAGCAATCCACCTGGAGAGAAAAAGGCATCGACCTTGGCCAACTGAAGCAACTGAAAAATGAATGGATCGAAAAGGTGGAGGCGGAAAAGTGGATTGTTCCACGGGCTCGGTTCATGCTCCTGCCCGCCCAGTCCGATGGCGATGATGTGATCTTCTATAAACCAGGAGATACGGAAAAAGAGTTGGGGCGTATTCGGTTTACCGTGTGCATCGGCAAGGGACAGAATGATTTGTTTTCCGCTGCGCAGTATTTTTACCCGAAATCCTCAAGGCGGATGGATGCGATCGGATTGCAGATCACCACTGTGGGCAACCGGT
>CAZVZT010000135.1:0-3662 GCA_964631515.1 uncultured Nitrospinaceae bacterium | reverse complement strand
CAACAAGAACTGGATTCCCAGTACCCAGGTCAGCGCAACCAGACGACCTTGAAATTTTAGGATGCGTTTAGGCATAAGACATCGATTAGCAGAATCAACAGCTATATACCCTATCGGTTCGAATAGAGATATTATAATGAAAATCAAACATTTAAATCAATAATTTTCAAAGGCCCTGTCTTTGAGATGATAGGAGGGATTGATGAAACACCCACTATTTGTCAAAGGTGGGGGTTTTTCCTGGACAAACCAAAACATGGTTAGCTTATTAAGGCACCACCGGAGGGGGTTGTGTTGGCAAAGGCAAAGTGAATTTTATGCCGATTAAAGGGTTCTGGCTAACGTGCTATCAACTCTTCTTGACGGTGACCCAAGTAGAGGAGCCCATCCGATAATGAGTAGTTATCAGGGAAAGTCATGATCTCGCGGTTTATTTTTTCCTGCAGCTCACGGTACAGCACTTCGGCCTCATCTGTACCCAGCCCAACTGTTCCCTTATAAGAATAACCCAGGCTAAGATCATGGTCGGGAGGGGTGTAGAGTTCGGTGATGTTCCACTCGGATGGGTTCTTCTCGATGGGCGTCCCCTTCTCCAGATCGAACTGGGAAATGATGCAAGAAAACCCCGGCGAATCTAGTAGGCGGCGGTTGTTAAGGACGAAGTCTACAGATTCCCTCGCTTCTGCTTCCGTTTCCGTGGGAAATCCTGTAATCAGATAAAAGTGCATGGCGATGCCGATACGCAAACATTCTTCGACGGTCTTGTCGATCACCTTCACATCGACTCCTTTCTTCATCGAGTCGAGCACGCGCTGGTTATAAGACTCCAATCCAAAAATCAGTTTTCGGCATCCGGACTGATAAAGCAATTCCACCCGGTCCTCTTTAAGGAGGCTTTTTTCAAATTTCAACTCACCTGTCCACTTGATATCGAGTTCGGCATCGACGATCTTTGAAGCGAAGGTACGCATGAAGTTAATCGGCAGGGCTTCATCGGTGAAGAAAAAGTAGTTGCAGTCGTATTTTTCTTTCAGGTTGCGCACGTCACTGACGACGTTTTCCGCGTAACGCACGTGGAAATCCATGTGATCAAACGGAATCGAACAGAACGCGCACCGCTCCCAGTAACAACCTCGTGACCCCATAATGGGCAGGCACCGCTCGGGCGACAGGTACAGGTCGAACGGCATCCCGTCAAAATCAGGTGTGGGCAACTTGTTCAGGTCTTCCTTTGCAAATGGACGGTTAACTTTTACCTTCCCCTTATCTTCCCACAGCAGATTAGGAACCTTCGATAAATCGCCGCCACCCCGGTACTCGTTGACCAAGCTCAACAGCGGGCTCTCCCCTTCGTGCACGATGATGCTGTCGATAAATTTAAACACGGGCGATCCGTCCCGTTCTATGCGATCCACCAGCTTGGTAAACACACTGCCGCCCACAGTGATATGTATGTCGGGGGCAGACTGCTTGACCAGGTAGGCCAAAGTGAGGCCAGGGATGATCTGCTCGACCGAGGTGATGGACACACCGAAGATGTCGATATCCTCCTTTAGGATCGACGGAACATAGTGTTCCTTATAGATGTCGTAGAAAAAGTTTTCGTTGGGGTTGTTGAAGGATTCGAGTATCTCGCTCGTTGAGTACGGAGAGTAACGCAGTTGGCTACCAATAGCAGTCAACTGAGACGGATAGTAAGGAGAGAGTATATTGTCGAGCCATACGTCGATGATCTTGAGGCTCTCCATATAACGTTCGAGTCTATAGAAATCCTCGCAACGAAGCGATTGTTTTGCCGCGTCGATTTCGTCCTTAAGCGCGGGGATAATCTCTTCCGCTTCACGCAGTTTGGTGTATTTCTCTCGCTCGAACTGGGAGTGGCGCGGTTTTGATCCAAGCTCATTCAACTCATGGATGATCCGCTCATAAAGTGGCTTGGTTTTTTCCCACGTACACAGGTGGTCTAGAAGCTCAATCGCCAGATCCCTTTGCTTCACGTCGTGGATGCCATGCTGATGCAGGTATCCCTTGAGACTGGGCAAGCTCAAATAAGGTTGAGATGGATGCCATGAAGAAGGAAAAACAAGATAAACCATGACCACCGAACCCTGAATCCGTTAAAATGCTGGAAGCGTTGAAAAAAAGGCCGGAACTTATGGCTTAGGCGCCATAAATACCAGCATCACCAGTTTGTCTTGAGTATGATTGACCACCCCATGGTCTTCGCCCGACGGCGCGATAGTGATCTCATCGGGACCCATTTCCTTCTCTTCGGACCCCACAGTCACCTTTCCCCGCCCCTCCAGAACGTAGTACACCTTGTCGGAGCCGTCATGGGAATGCACCTTCTGCGACTGACCTGGTTCAAAACAATATACATCACAGAAAAAATTATCCGTATCAAACAGACTCACTTTCTTTAACTTTTCCGGATTAAAAATCACCCGGTCCCGAACCTTTAAAACATCCATAATCATCCCATCCTAAAAAAAGTAAGAAGCCCGAGCCCAATGTTTGCTGCCCCATCACCATGAGAGAGCTCGGGGCGGAACAATATTTAACGTTAACATTTCATATAGTTACGCGGATTCTACCACAGAACCCAGATCGACCCAAAGGATTTGGGACTTAGGTTGCGTAAGACCAGGCGGTATATTGACTTCTAGATCAATATCTTCTATTTTTGTACACCCTTTAAATATGATCGTTTCTAGGCCAGACGCTCACCGCAGAGAAGGCGACAGGTCGTGATGGTATTTAGGGGTTGTAACGAAATGGAAAACGGGACGTGGCGCAGTCTGGTTAGCGTACTTGACTGGGGGTCAAGGGGTCGGAGGTTCAAATCCTCTCGTCCCGACCATTTTAAGGGGCTTACGGTTTTATGCCGTGGGCTCTTTTTTGTTTTGTGTCAACTTTGCGCCGATTTTGGCTTTTACTTCCCCCCTGCCAGGAAAGCAGAAACCACGTGCCATATAAAGGAGAACAAGACAACCAGGACTCCAAATATCAAGAGCCGTCTGTTGATTTTTTCTCGCCGCTCTTTTTCCCCGCGTTCCTTGGAGTCAATTTCGGGCATCGTTTAGTTCTTTCCGCATTTTTTCCATCGTTTGCCAACGAACAAAGAATCTTACGTAATGAATCGAAGCAACGATCCTGCTAATGGTGAAAAATAATATATCAAAATCAGTGACAAGAAGAGGTCTAAGGTTTTAGATGACCACACTCAGGTAATTATGCGAACCCACCGCAGGAATTAAAGAAACCCCTTTTCAGAATATGCAGCGACACAAAGCGCTTGGGTTCAACACGCCCTGCCCCCTTCTTACAAAACTTGGTTAATGACACTATTTCCAAGTTATAATTAAAAAAACGTTTAATGACAATAAGTTGCCGCCCTACCTGCAAGCTTCTGCCCGTTCACCCCAACCATTTAAAAATTGCTATCCCCTCTCATTTACTGTTAAATCCGCTCAGGTACCATGAAATCAGGACGGCTTTTAACCAAACGACCCTTTGGAAGTCTTAATATCGACTATTGGATTCCCATGAATTTGGGGCATCGTAATTCCATCTAGAGTAAAACAGTTCACTTACTGTCCACCTGGGAGGGAGAGCCATGGAACAAGATATTATTTCGCTGACGAACGGCGGGGATGTTCTTT
>CAZVZT010000134.1:2870-3757 GCA_964631515.1 uncultured Nitrospinaceae bacterium | reverse complement strand
TGAAAGGGAGTCCTATGAAGTCTCTTGCCACAATCACTGAGAAAGACATCGAAACCATTAAAATGGCTTTGAATGATGCTATCTCTGACATGAGTACGGAGCTGAAGGGAAACCTGACAGAAAAACAACGAGTAGGTATTCTGGACTATAAAAACAAATACGCGCGAGTATTCGGCAAACTTCGCCAAAACTCTTCCATCTACTCCTTAAGCGAAGCGGAACTCGACCTCACTGCAGGTGGGTTGAACGATGCCATTCAGTTAATTGAGGAAAATTTGACAGACGACCTGAGCGAGGAGGAGAAGGACGAGGTTCTGCATTACAAAAATGACTGTGCCCGGTTAGTGGAACTCTTGGCTGGATAATCTTTTAAACAGTGTCTCCTCTACACGAGAGCGCTTCCTACCCCATACCCGAAGTAGTTCACTCCACCCGTTAAAAAAAATTAACGTAATAGCCATATAGAAACATCCAACCGGTGATTCCCGTGCCGGCAACCATGCTTAACACCCAAGCCCTTTTACTATCCCGCTTGAGATTATTTGTGTCCTTATGCATGAGGGCGGAATGAACCAGCATACCCATAGAGAATGAAATACCGAGAAAGGACAGAGCCAGAATAACCATCATGAACGGTGAAAATTCTAGTTCCGTACTCATTTCAGTTCTCCCCCTTGGATAATGAATCCGGATTGCGCAATTCCAAGAATTTCAAGAAGCTTAGCCACCCCAACCACCGAACCCAAAAGTATAACCAAAAGAACCAAGACCTGACAGAAAACAACAAACACCTCGCGGGCTGTTCTCTTCTGCTTCCACCAACTGACAGCTATCGTTAAAGCAACAACAAGGATCGCCGAAATTAGATAGTAACGTGGGAACATGGG
>CAZVZT010000134.1:0-2860 GCA_964631515.1 uncultured Nitrospinaceae bacterium | reverse complement strand
CTGTCCTGCTCGTCTCCTCAGACCATTTAAAACACGCCTTCCGCACAAATTCCATTGGTTTCACTTCGGTCAGCCAATTTTCACACAGCTCCTTCAAGGGTTTTATGGTGCATTGGTGTACGCTTGAGGAACCTTACGAAATGGCATTGTCAGAAGTTTTTGAAAAGAGACTTCCTCGGAACGGCGAAACGTATCGACACCGATGACGATTTCGGGTTGCCGTTTCATAGCATCCTGAATGTAAGTTCCCAGCATGCGGTCCCAAACAGATAGGTTGAATCCGAAATTTGAATTGGTTTCCTGCACCACCACCGAATGGTGTATGCGATGCATGTCTGGCGTCACAAGCACCCAGCGCACGATATAGTCCAGCTTCTCCGGTAATGTGATATTGGAATGAGAGAACTGGGCCATTCCATTAAGGATCGCCTCGAACACCAGAACTGCCAACGGATCGGGTCCGAGTGCAAAAACAAGCCCGATTTTGTACACCATCGATCCTAAAATCTCTACAGGATGAAAACGAAGACCGGAAGACACATCGAGGTCGAGGTCGGAATGATGCACGACATGAAATCGCCAAAATAGGGGGATCATATGAACAACCACATGCTGGAGGTAGATCATCAAATCGAGAAAAATCATGGCCAGGAGAAACTCCAGCCCATCCGGCCATTCCAGATAATTAAAAAGCCCCCAGCCCCGATCCTCAGCAAACCCGGCCGCGCCAACCGCTGCCGCACCGAACACCAGCCTGACTAGCAGAATGTTCACGCCTGTGAGTGCTAGGTTGATCCCCACTCGACGAATCTTCGAATCGACAATCGGATGTCGTGGGATAAACACTTCCAGAATCAGCATCAGCGCAAACACTGCGATAAAAATTAAAAAACGAATCGTGTTGGCATCCATTCCCGGGTCCTGGTTCGAAGGTAAGAGCCCTATTTCATCTCTAACAATTGCCAGAGGCTGACTGCTTTACTAGCATTTTTGTCCTTGGCCGATCCGTCCCAGAGCGCTAAGGCCAATAACATCGAGTCCGTCTCCTCAAACTGTACATCGCGCGGACCCGGCGTTTTCAAGCTGCGTATCATAACCACCCGCCAGCGCCCGCCAGCCCAAACGCCCCGGCCCAAGACCTGCTGATCTTCAAGGGACTGTACGGATAGCCTCCCGAAACCTTCCGCGTTCAATTCTTCAACAGATGAACGGCGGAACGGATCGAGCGACAACCAGATTACCTCATCTTCCCCACCCACGGTAGACTTACCGTCACGCTCAACTTGTTGCATCGCATCAGCTCTCCAATGCCAGATGTTGACCGGCTTTCCTTGCTCTCCCATTCCGAAAAAGGGAACATCCCTATTTTGATCTTCCCCTTCTACAAACTGAAGCGCAATCGCATCCAGAAAAAAAGGGGCTGATGCAAATGCTTTGTCTGGGGTTGGATCTGACCACTCCATATGAAACGCAATCGATTGAGTATCGCGCAAAGACCTGATTTCTACGATGGACGCTGGTGCGGCACGGATCCGGAGAGAATGAAGCGCTACGCGGACCGGAGCAACCGTCTGCCAGATAGGATGATCCGCCGAGAAATCTATGAGCCCATCAACTTTACGGGTGACCAGTGAACCCGGATCCATAGTCTCATTCAATCGAATATGTTCTCCCTTAAAGCGCGACTGGAGGAAGTGGGTCAGGTGCCAGCGCTCGTCCGCGCGCAGAAAATCATAGGCCCCCATGGCCGTCCCATCCATTCCAGTGGTCAGTGTCCGAAAGATATCCAAACCCGCAGCACCCCCCTTATAGAACCGGGGCTGATTGATGTCATAAACCAGAGAAAGGTTTCCCCAGTGGTCTTTCAGCTGCCCCCTTAAGGGACCGGTTCGAGCCCCATCGTCTCCGTGACACCGGAAACAACGAAGCTCCCGGTACAGCGACTCTCCCTTTCTCAGCGAAAGTGAATCCACTGGAGGTTCGAGTCCCGGATTAATATCTTGCTCCGGTCTTTCCATCTGAAACCGTTTGCTGAAAGTCTTAATATATTCCACCAAGGCCGAGATCACGTCATCGGGCAAAACCTCGCCCCAGCCAGGCATGGCGGTTCCAGGAAGCCCATTCTTAATGGTGCGGAAAAGGTCCTTTGATAGGGGAAGATTTAGGGACTTGGTGGAACGAAACTTGAAAACCCCGGCATGAAAATTTCTGGGAGCGGGAAGTAGATAAGGTGAAGCATTTCCTTTTCCTCGGCCTTCGGGCCCGTGGCAATGTTGGCAATACCTACGGTAATATCCTTCCCCCTGTTCCAATCGCTTCTTTCTTATATCGGCGGCAGATCCGGGGGGGGCTTCTTTTTTCGTCTCCTCGATCAACCGCTCAACGCTCTTAGACGAGTCGGCCGCAACCGTCGCATTTCCCCATACCCCAAAGATCAGAATCAGGCCGCCAAAAAGCAAGGGGCTCAAGGCAACACGGACTTTATGAGGTTTTTTGTCTGTGACGCTGTTTTCTTTTTGCATCATCACTCCGAACGAGAATGACGACAGCCTCTGCCATTAACCCTAAAAACCAGAAGGTGGAAAAAAAAATCACCCACAAAAAAAGAACATTAAACCAGTATTGGTTGGGGGTATAGTCATAGGAGATATGAATCAGGGCTTTGATCTTTTTCTTTTCTACCTCCGAAGCTTCAATAAACGTTCTATAAAAAGAATGTTGCTTCTTTTTCGCGAATTCAATTCTTTCATCGTACGGCAGGCGAATAAACTTCGTCACCTCCATGATATTTTCTTTGAAAAACATACGCATCTGACGCACCTCCGGGGAATCCGGTGGACTCGTCAAATAATACCATCCG
>CAZVZT010000133.1:0-3814 GCA_964631515.1 uncultured Nitrospinaceae bacterium | reverse complement strand
GACGCACACCAAATCAAGCAGGACGCACGAAAACTTCAGGATGCTGGGGTGTTTGCAATCGTGCTGGAAGGTATTCCTGACGAGCTAGCCGCTGAAATCACACAGAACATTAAGGTACCCACCATCGGTATCGGAGCCGGCCCTCAATGTGATGGACAAATCTTGGTACTGCACGACCTGCTCGGGCTAGGGGCAGATTTCACCCCGAAATTCGTGAAACAATACGCAGATCTCGGCGCGCAGACACAAAAAGCGGTTGCCACCTATATTCAGGAGGTACGCAGCGGAGGCTTCCCGGATGAAGAACATTCGTACCAGGTAAAACGCAAGCCTTTAAAATCGGTAAGCGACAAGGAGTGCGGATGATCCGGCCTGGGCTGAAGCGATAGACGAAAGTTCTTCCATATTTTTTCGAGACCCAAAACAATTACTATGAAAACAACCTATTTAGATCGAAGCCCTACACCCAGCAAGCGGACCAAAACCCTGCTAACCATCACTTCTATCAAGGAGATGAAAGCGTGGGCTCGCCGGGGCCACGAGGAGGGTAAGGTAATTGGGTTCGTTCCCACAATGGGTTGTCTCCATGAGGGACATCTGAGCTTGGTAAAGGAATCAGTTGCCACCTGCGACGCCACGGTCGTCAGCATCTTCGTCAACCCGATGCAGTTTGGGCCCAACGAGGATTTTGGCTCCTACCCGCGCACGCTGGAAGCGGACCGGGAAACGCTGATGTCCACCGGGGCGGATGTCCTTTTTCTTCCCGGACAAGATAGTTTGTACCCTGATGGATTCCAGACTTACGTCCAAGTGGAGGAGAAAACCGGTTACCTCTGCGGGAAAACCCGTCCCGGGTTCTTCCGCGGGGTCACAACGGTTGTGCTTAAACTGTTCAACATCGTAAATCCGCACAAAGCTTTTCTTGGAGAAAAAGATCGTCAGCAGCTTGAGGTAATCCGGACCCTGGTCCAGGACTTAAACCTGGATATCACAATCGTCGGAAAACCAATCGTGAGGGAAACCGACGGACTCGCTATGAGTTCACGCAACAGGTATCTTTCGAAGAGCGAGCGAGACTCGGCGCGCGCACTCTCGCAAGCACTAGATTTAGCACGAAACCAGATCGAACGAGGCGAGCGTTCTGCTGAAAGTATCCGGAAAGAAATCCGTCGAATCATCGAAAAACATAAAGACGCAGAGGTGGACTATATTTCCATATGTGATCCGGAAAATTTCACTGAACAGAAGAAAATTACGTCTCGGGCACTCATAGCGCTGGCAGTGCGAGTAGGTAAAACCCGCCTTATTGATAACTGTTTTGTAGAGGGAGTCTGATGCAACGAACTATGCTTAAATCCAAACTTCACCGGGCGCGGGTCACTGATGTCCTGATCGATTATGAGGGAAGCATCGAAATCGATGAAGATTTGATGGACGAGGTGGGTATCATTACCTACGAACAAGTGCACATTTACAACATCAGTAACGGACACCGGTTCATCACCTACGCCATCCCAGGGGGCCGAGGAAGCCGGGTAGTATCGATCAATGGAGCCGCGGCGCGACTGGCCCACATAAATGATCGCATCATTATCGTGGCTTATGGTATCATGGAGACGGATCGGGAGGACAGTAAACCCAAAGTGATTGTACTCGACGAGAACAATCAGGTCGTTGAAAAAAAAGGAAGCTTAACTTCCTGACTAAAATGTTCTTGGCTGTGCACGCTCGTTTAGCCCGACTGTTCGTGAAACACTTTTGCAGAAAGATTATTTTTTCAATATGGATGTCATAATTACACTAGCGCTAGTATTCATGGTCTGGATGTGCATCGATTGCATCCAGCGCAAGGAACATTTCATCTGGATCGTCATCATGGTGGTTCTGTTCCCCGTGGGGGCGGTGGCCTACTATTTTGCGGTCAAGATGAAAGCCAGCGGCCGGCGCCCGACTATTTTCGAGTCAACCCGCCCCGCTAAACAGGAGCCGGAAACCGAAGAAACCCTGCAACTGAAGGAGATGATCGGTAAATTTCATAAGGCCTATCATTACGAGAAACTCGGTCACACCTACCTGGAACAGAAGCGCTACGAGTTAGCCATCTCCCAGTTCAGAGAAGCGATTCAAAAAGATCCGGAAGCCAATGATGCGCGATACGGCCTAGGCAAGGCCTTACATGGAATGGGCCAGTATGCCGAATCGGCGGAAGTTCTGGAAGAACTGATTAAAATCGACCGGAAATTCGACTACGGCAATGCCATCTTTGGATTGGCGGAGTGCTATCGGATGGCAGGTTTAGAAGACAAAGCTTTGGAAACCTATCGGGAGGTCATCAAATCGTTCCACTTTTTCAAGGCCTACTATCACTATGCGAATCTCCTCGATAAGCGCGGTAAGAAACGGGAAGCCATCGACCAGATGAAGAGCATCGTCGGATCCTCCAAGGACCTACCTGAATATAAACTGGAAAAAGAACGCTACTGGATCGACGAAGCTTATAAATTTCTCAGAAAAAACGGCGTCGAACTGGCCTGACAACTCCGTCAGCAAGGCTTTCTCCCCAAAAAAAACCAGCTGACAATGACCGTGCTTGCTCAAAATTTGAAAACGATCCGACAAAACCTTAGCTGCACGCAGATGGCCATCTCTCAGGTTTTAGACATCGGATTTCGTACCTACGTCCGCTACGAAGCCGGGGAGCGAGACGCGCCCGTCGCAGTTCTCGTCAAGCTGGCCCGACTTGGAAATATCTCGCTGGACCGCCTACTCACCACGCCGCTGACATTGGCTGATCTTAAAATTCCCGATGTCGAGGATTTCCCGCGCGCTCCGAAAAAGATGGAGGTTATCATCGGCGGCCCCGAGGAAGGACGTGTCATGTTCAAGGGGTTGCTTAACGACCATCTGATCAGCACCAATAAAAACGAGAGAAACCTGCTCTCCCGGTACCGTGCACTAAATCGCTCAAATCGGGACAAATGTCTTCTCGATGCAGAATGGATTCTCCATAACCCACAAGCCTTCGGACTTTCAAGAGGGACCCACACTTCTCGCAAGACACAGAAAACAAAAAACGCGCAAATACTGAAAACGCTGGTCAAGTCCATCAAGAAAATCACGCTCCGGAACTAAAAACAGCACAAGTAAAAAAACCTCCCTATCAACCAAGAAAAGAAGTTTTTTCCTGCTCTCTACTTCCTCAAAAACTTTTTAAGTATGTCGTCCATCTCAAACAGGAGGGCAATGGGACGCCCATGAGGACAGGTGTAAGGCATCTCGGTCTGTTCCAGATCAGCAATGAGTTTACGTATCTGCTCCAATTCCAGAGTGGTGTTCACTTTAATCGCATTCCGGCACGACATCATAATGAGTATCTTCTCGAACTTTTCGTTTACGGCTTCTTTATGATGTTGCAAGGGCAACATATCAACAATTTCCCTCATGATCTCGGCCTGATCGTTGTTTTTTAGAATTGCGGGAACTGAACGAAGAAGAAATTCATTTTTCCCAAACGGTTCCAGCTCCATCCCCAGTTCTCGCAGCCTTTCCAAGTACATGCCTAATAGTTCGACTTCGCTCGGCGAAAATTCCAGTGCCAGTGGAAACATCAGTTGCTGGACCTCGACCTTCTTGTGTTTTGCCATATTGCCGAATCGTTCATAAAGAACGCGCTCGTGGGCGATATGCTGGTCAATCACAAGAACCCCCGGCTTCCCCTGCATGAGGATGAATGAACGATCCAGTTGCCCCAATGGTTCAAATTGGGAATAAATGAGGCTAGAAACGGGAGTGGGCTTTTTCCCGAAAAACTCCA
>CAZVZT010000132.1:0-3825 GCA_964631515.1 uncultured Nitrospinaceae bacterium | reverse complement strand
GCTTTCTTTGGTTTTCGACGAGCACTATTTCCAGGCTGGGCAGGGCCACCTTAAGCGGAATGCCGGGGAACCCGGCTCCGCTCCCGATGTCGACAACACGAGCACCGGGAGAAACGGCTCGCGTGTATTGTAGAGAATCTCGAATGTGCCTGTCGATGACCGAGTACTCATCGGTCTCGGCAGTCAAGTTAATCTTGGCGTTCCACCGCCTCCACTCGGCCAGATAAATCAGGAGTTGTTCGGCTGCAATTTCAGGATCAACCTCGGCTCCAAGAGTAAGTTTTTCATCTGATAGTAAATTAATAAGTCTTTTTTTCATAATGACTTATATGATTCCAGATCCAAAGAAGGGCGATTCACCCGTTTAGATTCAAGACTCGTGTAAACTCCCGGGTGAGGAGCGGTAGGACTTCCAGAGCGTCGCCTACAATCCCGTAGTCGGCAACAGAAAAAATAGGGGCGTGGGGATCCTTATTGATTGCAACGATACATTTGGACGTGGACATGCCGGCGAGATGCTGTACCGCCCCTGAAATCCCGCAGGCAATGTACAAGTCAGGCGAGACGGTGCGGCCGGTCTGTCCAACTTGATTGGAGTAATGCCGCCACTGGTTATCAACCACGGGCCGGCTGGCTCCTACAGCTCCACCCAGCACGCGGGCTAAGTCTTTGAGAAATTTGAAGTTTTCAGCCTCCTGCATACCGAGTCCGCCGGACACCACCACGCGGGCCTCGGTGATATCCAGGCCTTCTCCTGTCTCGCGAACCACCTCCTTAATTTTTAAAACCAGCTCATCGACTGGTAGCTGGGCATCAATGACTTCGATTTCGCCTGAGCGGGAGGTATCAGGTCCGGGCCCACGAAATACATTGGGGCGCAGACTGAGAATATGTGGTCCGGAACCGGATAAAACCAAGTAGGAGTGGGCTTTCCCGGCATAGACGGGGCGCCGAATATTGATATGATCACTACTTCCCGCCTCTACCCAGACACAATCGGTGGCAAGCGCAACATTCAAGCGAGCAGACAAGGAGGCCGCAAGCTCTTTTCCGTGGGGGGTCGCCGCAAAAAGCATCAAATACGGATTCCGCTCATGAACAACAGGTTCAAAAGCCGCAAGCCAAGAATCAAGAACAAACGATTTAAGCCGAGAATGTTTGAGAACGATCACCCGGTTGGCACCGTGGCTGATCAAACTATCAACCGCAGAAGGCTCCTCGTCACTCAAATACAACGCATCAACTTGGCAACCCAGTGAATCAGCTAAAACCCGCGCCGCATGGATCACTTCAAATGAAACAGGCTTGACCTTTCCGTTGCTGATTTCAACAAGGACCCATATTCGTTTAGCAGCACTCATGAACCAATCGCTCGAAATTTAAAATAAGAAAGCCCACCGGAAAATTTTGCTACACAGTAGGGGAAAGGAACCTAAACCAGTATTTAGACATAGCCTCAACCACAACAAACGGTTGACGAAAAAACAACTTACAAATACCCAAAAAAGGGGGCAGAGAATTATAATTAGGTCATTCTAGGCTATATTACTTTTCTCCAAAAACACTATCACATAACGATTACATGCCTATATTTTAATTGATTATAGATGATAGCCAATAATGCAAATCGTAAATTTATAATATAGCCTATTTAGACTATTTACTAGATAGGCGCTAAATTAAGCAGGTCATACACACAAATGAAAAGTAAACGAATTAATATCCCCTCAATATTCAAGACCTGCTTCACACAACCTTTTCATCCTGCCGCAAAGCTTTTACCAGCCGGGCAACAGATTCCTTAACGGGTCCCTCGAAGACTTGTCCCTTGCCGCGCGACGGGGGAAGTTCGAGGCGAGATTGAGTAACCTGGCTGTTCTTTTCACCTCTTGATGCGGGATCAAATCCGATAGCTGCCGCATCGAGGATTTTTATTTCCTTTTTCTTGGCGGCCATAATGCCTTTTAACGATGGAAGGCGTGGTTGGTTTAGCCCCTTCTGGCAAGTCAAGAGGACCGGGAGGGGGGATTCCAGTATCTCAGACCCACCTTCGACCTGACGGGTGATCACGGCCTGTTGCCAGTCGTTGGAAAAATTGAGATGGGTCACAACTGTGACGCATGGAATACCGAGTACTACGGCCAGGGCCGGTCCAACCTGGGCCATATCGTCATCGACCGCCTGCCGTCCGCAAAGAATAAGGTCATACCCGAAGGAAACTACTGCCTGCGCCAGAACCCGGGAAACTTCCAAGGAGTCGAGTTCGTCAAACCCAGAATCGAGCAGATGAACCGCCTTGTCTGCGCCCATGGCCAAACCCGCCCTGAGCGCATCGCGAAAATCTTCCGGCCCCACACTCACCAAAGTGATTTCGGTATCGGGCTTCCTTTCCCGAATCCTTATTGCTTCCTCAACTGCGTACTCGTCATAAGGATTAAGTACCCGAGCTAGCCCTGCCGTTGCAACTTTACCTTCCTTGAGATCTATCCGCGCGGCGGTATCAATAACCTGCTTCACACAAACAACGATACGCATTCAAGAATACCTCCTGTATCAGGTAAAAAACACCCGGTAGTATCGCATTGTCTAGTGTAAATAAAAACAGACGAAATGGAAAAAGGGGGGTGTTTTTGCCGTAGTTCGGTTAGGTAAACTGATGCGGCATAAGAATTTCTTTGGTGGAAATTTTTTTTATGACTCAACTTTATATGAAGCAAGAAGTTAATTCGAAAAGGAAGTTTTTCGACTATTTTTTAGTTGCTATTAGAGACTCTATTGCGTACGATCCCCACTCATTCCTGCCAAAATTTAACTTCTTTTACGTAACTAGATCGATTGTGGAGAGAATCGATGGGGCCAGAGAGGATCCTGTGGAAACAATGTCTTGAACTAGTTGAAGGACAGGTTCCACTGGAGAGTTATTCTACGTGGTTTTCACCAACACAACCCCACGAGTTAACCGAGGATTGTCTAACCGTTGAAGTACCCAACCATTTTTACAAAAAATGCCTTCAGGAAAACTATTCCGAACTTATTGAGTCGAGTCTAAAGAGTTTGACCGGCCGACCTATTAAGCTGAATTTTCTGGTACGCTCGGACTCCCCACCAAAAGAAGACTCCCTAGATACAGCAGTGGATGGACTGAGAAGCTCCTTGAAAGCGGCTACTGGTACGGATATCCGCCGTTCGCCGACCAGCACGATCGACCAAAAATATCGATTTTCAAACTTTGTTGTAGGTACCAGCAACCAGTTTGCGCATGCGGCAGCTGAAGCGGTAGCCCGTACCCCGGGAGGTTTTTACAATCCACTTTTTATTTACGGTCGGGTTGGTTTGGGGAAGACACATTTAATGCATGCTGTGGGGAATCATATTTTAAATTATAGCCCCCATAAGAGGGTTCGCTACATCTCAGCTGAGAGTTTTACTGTGGATTTAATCGAATCGCTGAGGCGAGATGACATGCCAGCATTCCGCAACCGTTACCGTCCTCTGGATGTCTTGTTTGTGGATGATATTCAATTTTTAGCGGGCAAGGAGCGTACGCAGGAAGAATTCTTTTATACGTTCAAGACTCTTTACGAGTCTAAAAAACAATTGATACTGTCAAGCGACAGGTATCCTAAGGACATTCATAATTTGGAAGAGCGACTATTGTCTCGCTTGCAAGCCGGTCTTATCACTGACATAGATGTCCCCGACCTGGAAACCAAGGTTGCCATTCTCTATAAAAAAGCAGAGGGGTTAAATGTAACAATAAATCAAGAGATAGCCCTTTTTATTGCTAACCATGTTCAAACGAATATTCGAGAGTTAGAGGGTCTG
>CAZVZT010000131.1:0-3865 GCA_964631515.1 uncultured Nitrospinaceae bacterium | reverse complement strand
TCAGAGCCTTGACGACGACGCCTTTCCACTTTTTCTCCAATGTTTCTTTTTTATTTTTTTCCATGATTATCCTGTATTAAAACCCAGAAAATGGGATGGTGGATATTGATCCTCCGGTCCTCTCGGATGGAGTGATGTGAGTGGTACCAAGATTATCGGACTCTGCCACCACCCGCAAGGCCAAAGAGAATGGGTTACGCTCTTTTGATAATTTCTTTAGCTTTGGCGAGGGCTTCACCTATTTTTTCCGTCTGGGTGCCACCGGCTTGAGCCATATCTGGCCGTCCGCCGCCGCTTCCACCGACGATGCCTGCAATTTCCTTGAGAATATTTCCGGCATGATAGCGCTTTGTGAGATCTTTGGTGACCCCAGCGGCAAGCAACACTTTCCCGTCAGCCTTCGATCCGACGACAATGACACCCGACCCCAACTGATTTTTTGCACTGTCAATGAACGTGCGCAGGGTCTTGGCGTCCATCTCCTCGAACTGCTTGACTAGTATCGAAAGTTCACCAACCTTATCAATATCGCTAAGGAGTTCTGACCCTTTCCCGCTGACGATCTTTTCCTTGAGTCCAGCGATCTCCTTTTCCATCTCGCGCGATTTTTTGAGCAGTTTATCGACACGATCCACTTCCTCATTGGGTTGCGCTTTCAGGATAGAGCGGATCGAAGCAAGGGTCTCGTTTTCTTTCTGCACTGATTGGTAGGCGGTGTTTCCCGTAGCTGCTTCGATTCTCCGCACACCCGAGGCGATGCCGCCCTCCGATATGATCTTAAATAGTCCGATGTCTCCGGTAGCTTGGGTGTGCGTGCCACCGCACAGTTCCTTGCTAAATTCAGAAACCGAGACCACCCGTACCTCGTCGCCGTATTTTTCGCCGAACAGGGCTGTGGCTCCCTCTTGGATCGCATCCTCGATGGACATCTCATGTGTTTCAATGCCAATATTTTCTCGTATCTTCTCGTTGACCCGCTCTTCGATTCGGTTTTTTTCGCGCGGGGTCAATGGCGAAAAGTGAGTGTAGTCGAATCGCAGGCGATCGGGCGCGACCAGCGACCCTGCCTGCTTGATATGGTTGCCCAAAATTTCCTTGAGCGCCGCGTGAAGCAGATGAGTGGCTGAGTGGTTCAGGGCGGTGTTGACCCGGTTTTCTGAATCTACTTCCAGCGTGAGCTTATCGCATGGCTTGATGGTTCCTTGGGTGATTGTCGCGTCGTGCACGATCAACTCAGCAACGGGTTTGGTTGTCTTGATGATCTCAAGTTGTGCATGATCGTTGGACGCGGTGCCGGTGTCGCCCACCTGTCCACCCGATTCGCCATAAAATGGGGTTTGATCTACCAGTAACTGTACCTCATCCCCGATGCTGGCTGAATCCACCGGGTTATGGTCTTTGAGAATGGCCAGAACGTTTGCTTCGGTAGACATGCTCTCGTATCCCTGGAAGCGGGTGGGTTTTCCGGTTTTCATGAACTCGTTGAAAAAGGGTGCGACAGATTTTTCTCCTGACCCCTTCCATGAGGCCATGGCTTTTTCCTTCTGCTCCTGCATGGCCGCATTGAACCCATCCATATCGAGGGGGAACCCGCTGTCCTTTGCGTACTCCTCCGCCAGGTCCACGGGAAATCCGAAGGTATCGTAGAGTTTGAAGATTTCATCTCCGGGAATGCAGCCTAACTCTTCCTTGCGCACACGCTCCAGGATTTCCTCCATGCGCTGGGTGCCGAAGTTGAGGGTATTGGTGAAATTTTCTTCTTCGTTTTGCACTACGCGGTGAATAAAGGTGGAGTGGTGTTGGAGGTCCGGGTAAGCGTTGGCGAAGTTTTTAATTACTTGGTCGGTGACGCGGTAGAAGAACGGTTCCTTCTGCTCGAGAAGTTTTCCGTGTCTCAGGGCGCGTCTTATGATGCGCCGGAGAACATAACCGCGTCCTTCGTTGGAAGGTAGGACCCCATCGCCGACGAGAAAAGTCGTTGCACGGGCGTGATCTGCGATGACGCGGATCGAGACATCTCCACTCTGATCCGATCCGTATTTTTTGCCTGTCGCCTTGCAAACCTCTTTGATGACTCCCTTCAACAGGTCGCAGTCGTAATTAGAGTGTTTTCCCTGTACCACCGCTGCCAAGCGTTCAAGTCCCATTCCGGTGTCGATGCAGGGATTGGGTAGGGGGGTCAACTTTCCCGAGTTGTCCCGCTCGTATTGCATAAACACCAGGTTCCAGATTTCCAGGTAGCGGTCACAATCGCATCCGACGGTGCAGGTGGGTTTGCCGCATCCTGTTTCCTCGCCTTGGTCGATGTAGATCTCAGAACAGGGGCCGCAGGGGCCAGTATTGCCCATGGCCCAGAAATTATCCCTTTCTCCCAGACGGAAGATTCGATCGGAACTGAGGCCGATACCTTTTTCCCAGTACTCAAATGCGTCGTTGTCATCCTGGAAGACGGAAACGTAAAGACGATCCTTGGGAAGCCCGACGGTTTTGGTGAGAAACTCCCACCCGTACGCGATGGCGTCCTTTTTGAAATAATCGCCGAAGGAAAAGTTGCCGAGCATCTCGAAAAAAGTGTGGTGCCGGGCTGTGCGCCCAACCATTTCAAGGTCATTGTGTTTTCCCCCGGCGCGCACGCATTTCTGTACCGAGACGGCTCGCTTGGAATCCCTAGTTTCATCACCGAGAAAAATATTTTTGAACTGGACCATGCCCGCGTTGGTGAAAAGAAGAGTCGGATCGTTTCGTGGCACCAAGGAACAACTCGATACCAAATCGTGATCGCGTTCCTGAAAATAATCTAGGAATTTATTTCTGAGTTCGTTGCCGGTCATAGTCTTTGTACTACTGTATCCGGAGTATTCCGGATTGGTTAGTAATTTCGGGCTGATATTCGGGAGGCTTCAACCTCTAGCAAGTGAATCGGTCAAGCGATTCCTGCCTTAAGAAGGTCATGCAGGTGAATGATCCCAGTGACTTTTTTCCCATCTTCACTGACCACCAAGGAAGTAATGGAAAACTCCTCCATAAGTTGGATGGCTTTAGTGGCCACTTCATTTTTTTTGATCCACTTAGGGTGGGTTCCCATAAGGTCGCTTGCCTTGACTTTTGACAGGTCCTTTTTTTCCTCAATCATCCGGCGCAGGTCACCGTCAGTGATAACACCCTGGAGCATTTTGTTTTTATCGGTGACCAGGGTAGTGCCCAGACGTTTTTGCGTCATTTCGGAGAGGATCGTGGCAATATCTGCGTTTTCGTAAACCATCGGAATTGTATTTCCAACATGCATCAGGTCTTCGACGATGGTCAACATTTTACGGCCCAGACTTCCCCCCGGATGATTCAGGGCGAAATCTTCCTCACGGAATCCGCGCAGATGCAGATAGGCTATCACCAATGCATCGCCCATGGCCAGAGTGGCGGTGGTGCTCGCGGTTGGGATCAATCCGTTGCCACCAGCTTCCTCCTTTACACCGATGTCGAGTACATAATCGCTTCTGGTGGCTAAGGTGGATTGCAGGTTGCCCGTCATGGTGATGAGGGTGCATTTGAGCCGGCTAAGGGTTGGTAGAAGTTTAAGAATCTCTTCAGTTTCCCCGCTGTTGGAAATCGCGATCACTCGATCGTTACGGGAGACGAGCCCGAGATCGCCGTGAATGCCCTCGGCCGCGTGAACAAATACCGCAGGCAGGCCGACGCTGGACATCGTTGCGGCGATCTTTTTGCCAATCAGCCCCGACTTACCCATCCCGGTTACAAATAACCGACCTTCTTTCCGGTCCAGAGCGTGCACGGCTTCGGAGAAATCTGAACCCACGCGGTCGGCCAAGGCGGCGACAGCATCACTTTCGATCTTAAACACCCGCTT
>CAZVZT010000130.1:0-3945 GCA_964631515.1 uncultured Nitrospinaceae bacterium | reverse complement strand
ATGAGAAATAAATCACATTTTAAAAACTTTTTAGCTAATGAGTCATCAAACAGGTCTAGGTAGGAAGGTGTTCTTTAACAGTTCACTCTCAGCCTAATGGAGAGATGAATTATATATTTTGTATATTTTTTGAGGGAGAGAATCGGGATGAACGTGAATATTATTCGCAGCAAATTCTTAATTAATGGCACGCGTGCTTTTGGAAAGAGAAAGAAGTCTAGCCCTGTTGAGCGCTGCAACCATTGTGGAGGTGCTTTTAGAAACAGCGGAGAATTTACCACTTGTATCATGTGTTCCAGGGAAAAGGAGCACGTGTGCAGTAACTGTGCTCACGCGGGTGGGATTGTTTCGAGTCTAGCCGATTAATCCTTTTCACTTACAACTCTCATTTTGGTATTGAATTGGATTTCCTTAGGAAGTGTACATACTTTGTTATCACAAGCCCTGAATCGGATGATCCCCTTGATCGGGTATACCCCTGGTCTCAGGTCTGCGTTTACCAGGTAGGTTCTCCTGAACTCTACGCCCCCACGGTGGGTCTTCACCACTTTATCTAGAGCCCGATCCAAAATGATTTCAGGGTCGGGCTCGTGCCATTTTCCCTGCCCGAGAAATAGATTTTCCTGGGTACGAATGGTCGTCGCCAGACTCTCGCCGCCTTCTTGGGCTTCTAGAGAATAAATATGCCATCCTTTTTCTAATTCGATTCTGACATATAAGTTAAAGGATTCTCCCGGCTTAGCCTGAGAGAAATCCGATATCGCCAAAATCTTTACATTGTGGCTTGCTTGCTGATGGACAAAAGGAGAATCAAACTGCTGAAAAGCCCCCGTTGTGCCAGTCATCCCCGTAAAAATGATGGTAAACGCAAGGGCAATCGATCTGTAAAATGGTAGGTAGGACTTGAAGAAAAAAAGTGACGATTCCAGCATGGGGTACTAGGATTACTGCGCTGAAGCAGTCTGTGCCTGAGTTAGATACTTGGCAATCAACCGCCCGAATTGTTCTTCGGGAAGAGCGCCGGAAAATATTTCACCGGTGATGGTGGATTCTTCCTTGTCATAATTTCCAATGATAAATCCTGGCGTAGCCTGAATTCCTAGTCGACTACCATCGTCGTAGTCGGCTAGAACCTTCCCTCGGTGCTTTTCGCTTTCCCAGCATTTCTTAAAGGCCTGCATATTTACAATCCCTGCTTTTTTTGCATAGTCCAGCACCTTGGATTTGATAGTAGGCGAAGAGTCCTTGTAAAAGAGTTTTTGTAGCTGCCAAAATCGACCCTGTTCCCGTGCACATTCGGTCGCTTCCGCAAGCGTTTGTGCTTCCTTGTGGAAGGGGAGAGGAAAGTGTCGGTAACCGAATTGAACGTCTCGCCCGTAACGCTTGCGCAGTTTATCTAGGGTGGACTGGACACGTTTACAAAATGGGCACTGAAAATCCGAAAATTCGAGAACGAAAACTTTTCTCGAATTTGACGCGTCGTCGGTAAACCAAAGCGCAGCGGTTCCTACAGGGGCAACCACCTTAAAATCATTGGGGAGTGCAAGTAATACCTTTGCCCATCCACTGGCCAATGCTGCCTGGTATTTTTTATCAGCATCAGCAGACTCTACAACCCTTTCAAGGTAGGATCGAATTTGACCCTGCATTTTTTTCAGCGAACCCATCTCTCTCACGCTGGGAGTATTCTCATAGAATGCAACGACATCCGCCTGGGTTACAGGACGTAACTTACCTCTTGTCCAGCTAGGATGCGCCTCAGCGAATTCTTGGATTATTTTGTCCCTTAGAGCTTGGAGTTGAAGTTGGTGAAGCTGAACCCGTAGTTCATGAATCCGTGGATTCTCAATATCATCCATCAGGATGGGTTTTCCGTCTACAGTGGCGATTACAGGATTATTATCAAACGGATCTGGATCGGCGGAGGTGAAGGGCACGAATATCAACAAAAAGGAAAGCGCGGCCCCGGTGAGTACTAAAGTTCGAATGTTAATCCAATCAATTTTCAAGCAAGAGCTCCGTACGAGAATAAACATGGTTTGAGAGTAGTGGACATCTAGAGAGTAAGTAAGTCAGGTGAATCGTTCACTCTCAGTAAAACGAGTAGGGACGCGAATAAAAATTTTTCAGTTTTCTATTTTCAGTTGGCCTTGGATAATTGTAACCGATTCCCCGCCGACACGGATGGATTTTATAGTGGTGCCTTCTTGTTTGACCTGCACGTAGATGGAAGCTGGGCGCTTCATTTCGTACCCCTGTTCGATCTTGATACTACCGAGGGTATCTTTTTCAATCACACAATGTTTTGCGAGATAAGCCCCCACCGCGCCGGATGCGCTCCCAGTCGCCGGGTCTTCGGGCACTCCGATGAACGGAGCGAACAAACGCGAGTGCAGAGTGGAACTTCTATCCAGTGTCTCTGTCGTGAAAACATAAATCATATCCGTCCCGAGCGGTGTGAAAATTTCCAAAAGTTTCGCAGAATTAATTTTTATTTGCTCCATTGATACCAAGGTCTTGATTGGAACAAATAGGGCAGGTATACCCGTCGACACAATCTGGCAGGGCCAGCGTGGATCTATAGCAGAAGAGGGGAGTCCGATCGACTCAGCGACTAAATCCACAGACGCAACAATCTGCAGAAATTCAGCCTGCGGGTGTTCCATAAATAGGCGCCCGTCTTCTTCCACATAAACCGGAATAGTTCCAATTCGTAGCTTTAAGTGAATGATTTTCTGGTCGCTGGAAACTTTCCCAATCTCGCGTAAGACGTGCGCTGTACCGATCACAGGGTGCCCGGCAAAAGGAAGCTCCTTCGACGGAGTGAAAATGCGCACCTCGAAATCGGCTTCCCGGTCACTTGATGGCACTACGAAGGTCGTCTCTGACAGGTTCATTTCCCGAGCGATCTTCTGCATATACCCCTCGTCAAGCCCCTCAGCGCCCACGAACACGGCCAAAGGATTCCCACCAAGAGGGGTGCCGGTAAACACATCGACTTGATAAAACTTGTATTTCATAATATTTCGAGGAAGTGGGGTTGCTGGAAGCCGCATCGCTCAGTTCCCATAACATATATTATGTCAACTAAAGAGGCGACGAAGGTAAGTGCGACTGCAGGGATTGCATTTAATGCTTCAGGACTTCTTTTTAGAGAGAGCTTGCTTAATCTTGTCGGAGACGTGGCTGGCCGAGAGTCCGTATTTTTTATATAGCTCGGGACCCGTCCCCGTCTCGGCGAAACAGTCGCCGACGGCAACGGATTGGATGGGAACAGACACTTCATGATTGGTCAATGCTTGACGGACGGCGTCGCTCAATCCACCAATAATATTGTGATCTTCCGCAGTAACGACCGCTCCGTGCTTTTTGGCCTCACTAACGACAAGATCTTCATCAAGGGGTTTCAGGGTGGATACATTAACAATGCTGACCGAAATATTTTCGCTTTCTAGAGCTTCTGCCGCCTGTAGGCTCTCTTGAACCAAAGACCCTGTGGCAAACACAACGATATCGTTGCCCGCACGTAGTACGCTGGCTTTTCCAATCGCGAACTTGTAGGAAGAATCGTAAATGCCCTTCACAGTTGGCCGGCCTAGCCGAAGATAAAGTGGGCCCTTGTGTTTGGCGGCGGCTTTGGTAGCTTGCACCGCCTCTTCCCAGTCGGCAGGCTGTATGACGACCATATTGGGGATGGCGCGGGTGTACGCGAGATCGACAATCATTTGGGCCGAGGGCCCGTCCTCTCCAACCGCAAGGCCCGAGTGGGTACCCGCAAGCTTTACGTTGGAGTTGGAATACGCAACGCTGACAAGCACCTGATCCATGGTGCGTCCGAGTAGAAAACAGGCAAAACTTGTGGCAAAAGCCGTTTTCCCCGTCCTGGCGAGTCCGGCGGCGGTGCAAACCATATCCGCTTCGCTAATACCCATATTAAAAAAGCGT
>CAZVZT010000129.1:0-3961 GCA_964631515.1 uncultured Nitrospinaceae bacterium | reverse complement strand
GCAGGTTATATGGACACCGAAAGCAGTCGGGTCCGGTTACCTCAATATTTTCCATGAGAACTTTTTCAAATTTTTCGCGGAATAAATCGATACCACAAACTGACAGCGCGCCCAGGGTTTCGCCGTGGTATCCACCGGAGAGGTGAACGAACCGAATCCTTTCCGCCTGTCCGGTCTGCTGCCAGTATTGCAGACTCATTTTCAGGGCAACCTCGACGGAGGTGGAACCGTTATCCGAGAAAAAAACGCGCGTTAAGTGAGGCGGCGTCAGATCGACCAGCGAACAGGCCAGGTCGATTGCGGGCGAATGCGTGACCCCGGCGAACATGACGTGCGCCATACGGTCGACCTGGTCTTTCAACGCCGCATTGAGCCGCGGGTGATTGTGTCCGAACAGATTCACCCACCACGAAGAAATGACATCCATGTACCGCTTGCCGTTCTTGTCGATCAGGTAGATGCCCTCTCCTCGTTCAATGAGAAGGGGCGGAACGGATACATGGTCCTTCATCTGGGTACAAGGATGCCAGACGGTCCGCAGATCGCGGTCCAGATCGGGGTCGTTCTTTGGGCTATCGAGCATAATCAGGTCCGGAGGGCCGATTACAAGTTGTACCGGCTTGGAGAAAACTCGGGAATCTCTTCCCCTAAAGTTTCCAAAATCGTTTCGGCGATATAATCAGCCTGATGCGGGGTTTGTAAAATTCCGTTGCGGTGATGTCCGGTCGAATAATAAAGGTTTGCATAGCGCGAACTTTTCCCCATGATAGGCATCAGGTCCTCAGCAGCCGGGCGAAAACCGGTCCAGCTTTCAATCAGCGGTGCGTCCTCAAGGCAAGGCATAACCGCTGCAGCCCGATCGATGAGGTTGCGGATCGCCTCTTCCTCGATTAACGGGTCGAACCCCCGATCCTCCATGGTGGAACCTAGAACGATCCCGTTTCCTCCGCGCCACGGGACGATATAGGTGAGCATTCCATGCACCGTGTAATCAAGCAGGTCATCGTCCACCTGCAGACGGCACATCTGCCCCTTGATCGGCTTGAGCGGGAGAGACACGCCGAGGATGCTTGCGAGCTGGAGCGACCAGCTACCGGAGGCGAGTACAAATTTTTGTCCCCTCACCTCCCCCGCATCGGTCACCGCCGCCTCCACCGAGGACGCGTCATGGATGAATCCGGTTGCATTCTTTTCGAGTACTTCTATTCCCAGCTTTCTTGACGCGGCTGCCAGCGCATCGTGCATTTCCCGGTTGTTGACCTGCCCCTCCCCGGCCCACATTACCTCGCCGCACGAATCCGCCAGAGCCGGAACCTTTTCCCGCCGCCGCTCGGGTGACCACAGTTCATGAGGAACATTTTCCTCTCGGAAAAAACGAACCCGCTCTTCCCAGTCCTCCCCATAGGATGCCGAGGGCATGAGGGATCCGGTCATAGACAGATGAAGGGAAACACCGCTCACCGAGACAAGTTCTTCAATGAAGCGAGGGTATTTCTCCAACGATTCGCGGCAGAACCGGAAAAACCGATCGGCCTTCCCACATTCTGCGAAGGGAGCCAGCATCCCCGCAGCGGCACGCGATGCCATGAGAGAGTTCACTGGATCCCCCAAAATGGCCAGCCTGAGCTCAGGATTTATTCGCTTCAACCGAAAGGCGATGCTGTGACCAATGACTCCGGCCCCGATCACCACTATGTCAAATAGGCGTTGTTCCATGAAAACCTCTAACAGGATTGATCTATAATTCTATACGAGATCTCCACTACCCACCAGCCTGGTAGACCAGGTTTCCCTGGTTCGTTTCAATAATATTGATCCTTTACCTGTCATTATGTTACTTTTCTGGGTATCTTTAGATAGAACGGAGGGCTAGGAGCTTCCGAATTCGCGATCCATTAATCTTTTACAGAGCCAATCATGACTGAAAGTGACAAAAGCACCACCACCAATTCCGAATTCGCAAAAAAAACAGCGGCGCGTGTAGAGCCCATTTTGAAGCACTTGGACACGGAAGATATCATTATTGAGAAAGAAAAAATCAGCGAACTGTTCGTTGAGTTATGGGAGTATGAAGACGGCGAAAACTTAAAGCCAGAAACCCAACACCTGACGACGATTGCCCTCTTTATATATACTACCCATAATATCCTCGACAATTACAATATTCGGATTAACAGCGCACGAACTTATATCATCGAGGCCCTACGCGCATGGATGAAACCGGAGCTGGAAAAAGCTGTCGCCGAAGAGAAGGCATCGGACAATCCATTTAAGGCCTTTATCGAAAATAATCAGCCTAAAATCGATGAAGAATACCCCTGGGAACATTTCATGGTCGAACATAAAAAGGCCGACGCCGGGGAATGGAACTATAAAATGAAACAATGCTGGTTCGCGCGGTTCTTCATCCGGTTCGGTCGGGTCGATTATATCGAGACCGCCTGTGGATTCGATAAGATCCCATGGGAGGCACGCCAGGATTATGTTGACCTGAAACTCTCCAACCTGTTTGCAAAACTGGGAACCCTCTGCCAGTTCAAATATACTCCAGCAAAAAAGTAAAGAAACTCCTTGCCGTTGTTATGGCCCGACACTGCAAAGTCCGGGACACCCGATCTCATGAATTCACTTATCGGGCATTTCTTTGGTGGAATGCCCTCTTACCCGCCCGAGACCTGACGGTCAGCGGTAATTGGTGAAGTTCATTGCGATTTCGAAATCCTTTTCCTTAAGTGCGGCAATCACCGACTGCAAGTCGTCCCTGTTTTTCCCACTCACCCGCACCTGGTCGTCCATGACCTGCCCTTGAATCTTAAGCCCCAGTGTCTTGATGAACTTCACTACTTCTTTTCCCTTCTCCTGGGGGATTCCCTGTTGAATCTTTATCACCTGCCGCACGGTACTGCCTGCCGCCGGTTCCACCTTGCCGTAATCAAGCGCCTTAAGCGAAACTTTACGCCGTACCAGCTTGCCCTGCAAAACATCAATAACCGTATTCAGTTTATGTTCATCATCGGAAATCAGGGTCAACTGCCCTTCCTTTGATTCCAGCGTAATTTCACTCTTGCTGCCCTTAAAATCATAACGCTGGCGAATCTCCATCATGGACTGATTAACGGCATTCTGGACCTCGGGCATGTTCACCTCGGACACGATGTCAAACGAACAACTCTTGGCCATGGCTACATCCTCTCCCTGTTTATTATTTGATGGTTAACTCCATCACTTAACGGAGCCGTAGAGTACCTTGTATGCCGCGACGGCTTTTTGAACCCCGCCCTTGATGGAGTTGACTGACAGTGTTGCTCCTGTGATCGAGTTGATCTCACGGAAATCTGATTCGGTATCCTTCCCGAAAAACTGGCTCAAAAACGATTCGTACCGCACCTCCCATCCATGCGGTTCGCGATAGATCATGATCTCAACATCCCTCACCGTACCATCAATATTGAGAACCACCATGTAGGTAATGGGAAAAGACTTACCGAGCCGGTGATCGATCAGCATATACCCCGTCGACTTACCGTTTTTCTTCCCCACAAAGAATGTGAGTCGCCTGTCCCTCACCTCCTGTTGGGAAAGCTCACCAATCTCTTTTCGCTGTTCGTCGGTCAGCCATTTTTTTTCTTTAACAACCTCGTCAACACCAGGAAAAGTGATCTCCAGAGCCTGTTTTTTCGTAAGGTAAACCTGAAGATCAAACTCCTTCTCCTCGCAGAATCCTGGTAGGGGAACCCAGAGGACGGAGGTGACCCACAAAAAAAATAACGCGGATAAGCGGGTGTCTTTAAAACTACGGGAATCCAGAATCATAGCGGTGCATTATAAGTTGAATTCAGATGTTTAAATAAAAAAAACGGCCTCTCGGACCCGGAGGAGGAAATCTCAAGGTCCAAAAGGCCGCGCTTATCTCCCCATCAGGAGGAGAAGACTAATAATAAACCCAAAAAATTCCTAGCAC
>CAZVZT010000128.1:0-3987 GCA_964631515.1 uncultured Nitrospinaceae bacterium | reverse complement strand
AGAAAAAATGTACTAGACATTTCAGCCCTTCCAGGAAAACTTGCTGATTGTTCAGAAAAAGATCCATCACTTTGTGAGCTTTATTTGGTTGAAGGAGATTCAGCAGGAGGATCTGCAAAGCAGGGAAGAGATCGTAAATTTCAAGCAATTTTACCGGTCAAAGGAAAAATTTTAAATGTGGAAAAGGCTCGTGACGACAAGATGCTTACAAGTGATGAAATCCGCACCATTATCACTGCTCTGGGCACGGGAATCGGCGAGCAGGACTTTAAAATTGAAAACTTGCGCTATCACAAGATCATCATTATGACCGATGCCGATGTAGATGGCGCCCATATCCGGACCCTGCTTCTTACCTTTTTTTTCAGAAAGATGGGCGAGTTAGTTAAGCACGGACATCTTTATATTGCGCAGCCCCCATTGTTTAAAGTTAAAAAAGGGAAAAAGGAGAATTACCTAAAAGACGAGAAAAACCTTTTACAGCACCTGATTGAGCGCGGCACAGAAAAAATGGAGGTTCAGGCCACAGGAAACGGTCAATGTTCCTACGTTGGGAAAGAGCTCGTCAAGTTGGTCAATAATCTGGTTCGTTACGAAGACTGCTTCAAGCAAGTGGTTAGAAATAATATCCCAGGCAAGATTCTCAACGGTTTGGTGAAACTCAAGGTCAATCGCCAGTGTTTTGAGACACTTGAAGGGGTTGTGGGGGTTATTGCCAAGCTCTTTGATGAGCTGGTCGATGAAGAAAACCGTGAAAAAATAGACTACAAAGGGGAATTTCTTAATCTTCCCATAGAATTCTTAAATGCGGATAAAATTAAATGGGACGTGGAAAACAAACTGAAACGTTTCAAGGTGGAGCTCGATAAATCCAACGAAAAGAAATTGATAGCCAAAACCACCCACGGACTGGAAAAGATCGACTTAGATCCTCAAGTCAAAGATATCCATCTCAAGGTTGATTTCGATTCCGAAAACAATCTTTATAAATTTATCATTGGCGGGCAGGATCAGGGCCGGGAATTCTGCATAAAATTCAACGCCGCGTTTGTGGATTCTGTCATTATCCAGAAAATTCTCGAGGTCTACGAGCCTCTCCGGGCGATCGATCATCCCCCATTCCAACTGGTCAATGGTACAGACACTACCCAAGCAGCGTCTAAGCACGATCTTCTGGAAGCGGTCCTGGAAACGGCGAAGAAAGGCATGATGATTCAGCGCTATAAAGGTTTGGGTGAGATGAACCCTGCACAACTCTGGGAAACAACGATGGATCCCCAGAAACGGGTTCTTCTTCAAGTGCACGCGGATGATGTTGTAGAATCCGATGATCTATTCACCACCCTTATGGGTGAAGCAGTCGATCCGCGGCGCGAATTTATTCAGAACAACGCCTTGGAAGCCAGAAACATCGATATTTAGACTGCTTATTTTACGAGGGTGAGTATAAGTGAGTTTTCTCCCCACCAAAGCAAACCAGATTCGGAAAACCCAATAATTGAACAGAGGAAAAGTAATGCCCGAAGGAACCGTAGAGCCGATTAACATAAATGAGGAGATGAAAAGCTCCTACCTTGATTACGCGATGAGCGTCATCATTGGCCGGGCACTACCAGACATCAGAGATGGGCTAAAACCGGTGCATCGCCGAGTGCTGTTTGCCATGAATGAAGTGGGGAACACATTCAACAAACCCTACAAGAAATCTGCCCGCATTGTCGGGGACGTGATGGGTAAATACCATCCACACGGAGACTCCGCCATTTATGACACTATCGTGCGGCTGGCCCAGGATTTTTCCCTGAGGTACCCGATTGTTGATGGGCAGGGAAATTTTGGTTCTATTGATGGGGATTCCGCTGCCGCGATGAGGTATACCGAGGTCCGCATGGCCGAGGCCGCCCAAGAGCTCTTGCGTGATTTGGAAAAAGATACCGTGCGGTTCGTCCCAAATTATGATGAATCGCTGCAGGAGCCCTCGGTTCTTCCCGCTGTGTTCCCTCAGTTGCTGGTCAATGGAGCGTCCGGGATCGCCGTTGGTATGGCCACGAATATCCCACCGCATAACCTAGGGGAAATAATCGATGCCGCCGTTCATCTGATCAAAAACCCCGATTGTAGCCTGAATGATCTTATAGAAATCGTTCCTGGTCCTGACTTTCCTACCCGTGGCATCATCAACGGAACATCGGGGATCCGCTCCGCCTACTTGAAGGGTAGAGGCATTATCAAGGTTCGGGCCCGGGTAGATGTCGAAAGCAGTGAAAAAAGAGATCGTGAACGGATTGTGGTTCGGGAATTGCCATACCAAGTCAACAAAGCCCGGTTGGTTGAAAAAATTGCTCACTTGGTTCGGGATAAACGTCTGGAAGGTATTTCTGATTTGAGAGATGAATCCGACCGTGACGGAATTCGTGTAGTGCTAGAGCTTAAAAAAGGGACGATAGCCCAAGTTGTGCTGAACACCCTTTATAAAAACACCCAACTTCAGGAAACCTTCGGCATTATCATGCTCGCTCTAGTCAACCAGCAGCCCAAAATTCTTAATCTCAAGGAAATGCTGCACCACTTCATCCTGTTTCGCAAGGAGGTGGTGACCCGACGCTCCGCATTTGATTTAAAAAAAGCTCGGGAAAAGGAGCATGTTTATGAAGGGCTGAAGATTGCTCTCGATAACATGGATGCGGTTGTGGCTCTTATCCGTGCGGCGGCGGACCCGGCAGCCGCTCTTGCCGGGCTCATGGAACAGTTCGGGCTTTCCGAGGTTCAAAGCAAAGCCATTCTGGAAATGCGGCTGCAACGCTTGACGGGTTTGGAGCGAAGGAAAATCGTTGATGAACTGGAGGCGACCCGGAAACTGATCAAGGAACTGGTAAATATTCTTACCCATGACGATGTAAAGTTGAAAATTATTCGCGGTGAGCTTACCGAGATTAAGAAAAAATATGGCGACGAACGACGTACGGAAATCGTTCCTGCCGAGGCCGACGATATTGACATCGAAGATATGATTGCCGATGAAGATGTAGTCGTTAGTTACTCCCGCGGTGGTTACATTAAGCGCCAGAGTGTGGACAACTACCAATCCCAGCGGCGTGGAGGTAAGGGAATCAAGGGGATGAAGGTGAGCGAAGAGGATGTGGTCGAGAATCTTTTTGTCGCCTCGACTCTCGATTATCTGATGGTGTTCACCAGTCTCGGAAAGGTCCACTGGCTAAAGGTTTATTCAATACCAGACGTGCGGCGCACTTCTAAGGGCCAGTCCATTGCCAACCTGCTTCATCTTAAACCCGAAGAGACTATCGCCGGTATCCTGTCCGTTAAAAAGTTTGAAGAGGGGAAAAACGTTTTGGTCGTCACCGAGCGGGGTGTGATTAAAAAAACGTCTCTTATGGCTTACAGCAAGCCCCGGCAGGGAGGGATCATCGGCTTGACCCTCGATGAGGATGACCGGGTCATTGCGGTTGGATTGACTGACGGGAGCCAGGATATTTTGCTGGTCACTAAGAGTGGCTTTTCTATTCGGTTTTCCGAAGAGGAAGCCCGGCCCATTGGTCGTACCGCACGTGGTGTGCGCGGGATTCGTCTTAAAGAAGAGGACCGCGTGGTGGGAGCCTGTGTGGTTGAACCCGGGACCGCGATTCTTACCGTGACCGACAAAGGTTATGGAAAACGCACGCAATTGGATGAATATCCCATCCAAGGCCGAGGTGGGTTGGGTGTCATCACCATCAAGTGCAATGAAAAAATCGGGGCAGTTATCGGTGTTAAACAGGTAACAGAAAGTGATGAAATTCTAGTCATCACTTCTGATGGAAATATTGTTCGCATGCGTGTTCAGGAAATCTCCATCATTGGCCGGAATACTCAAGGGGTCCGCGTTGTCGGATTGAAAGAGGACAACCGGGTGGTCTGCGTTGAGAAATTGATGGAATAGCCTCTTCCCCCACTTAACTTTAATCCTTTCTCATTTAAATTGCCGGTTAT
>CAZVZT010000127.1:0-4011 GCA_964631515.1 uncultured Nitrospinaceae bacterium | reverse complement strand
TCCCGGCCCCCTCCAGTTCGCCTGTCTCCGGGGGCTTGTGGCTATTTTCTAACCACCAGGTTGGACGGTTGGCACAAAGATGACAATGGGGGCAGGGGTCGCTTTAACGGTGGGGACTATGCTGGATTAATGGAAAGTTCATTCATGAACCAGGAACAGGTCGCGATTTTTTCAATTCTTGCCGGTATTCTTGCTCTGTTCGTGTGGGGAAGGATACGTTATGACGTGGTCGCTTTCATGGGGCTCATCCTGTGTGTTTTGCTGGGCTTGGTTCCTGTCCAGGATGCTTTTTCCGGTTTTTCCCATCCGGCAACGATTACCGTTGCGGTGGTACTTGTCCTCAGCCGGGGCCTCGCGAATTCCGGCGTGGTGGACTTGATCGTGAGTCGTTTGATGTTCACGGTTAAGCGTGTTTCTCTTCATGTGGCCATGCTTTCGGGGATTTCGGCGGTATTTTCCACGGTGATAAACAACGTCGGTGCGTTGGCCCTTTTGATGCCGGTGGGGATTGAATCTTCTTCGAAAGCCAAGCGATCCCCCGCGGTTATTCTGATGCCGATGTCCTTTGCATCCATTCTTGGCGGTCTTGTGACTCTCATTGGAACCCCGCCTAACATCATCATCGCCAACTTTCGCACTGATGTGAAAGGGGAGCCGTTTGCAATATTCGATTTCTCTCCCGTGGGCGGGGTGGTGGCGGTTGCGGGTGTGGCCTTCATCGCCTTGGCGGGCTGGAGGATGATTCCAGAAAAGCGGCGGGCACGGGTTACCGGAGAGGAACTGATCGCCATAGATGATTATATTACCGAAATCGGCGTTCCAAAAGATTCGGAATTGATTGGTGTGCCGCTTCGGGAGCTCGACCAGCGTGCGGAAAAGCTGGATGTCGAGATCGTGGGGATGATACGGGGCGAACGCCGCATCCTGGCGGCGCTTCGTCATGAAGAAATCAACAGCGGAGATATACTAATTGTTGAAGCCGGCCCCAAAGAGTTGGATAAGTTCGTGACCGATACCAAGCTGGAGTTGGGGGCAGGCAAGGAGAAAGCGTCCCTCTTGCGCTCTGACGACACCACAATGATGGAAGCCGTAGTGCAGTCGGGTTCACGAATGGAGGGGCGGACGTTCACCTCGCTTCGACTCAAGAACCGTTATGGCATTCATCTGCTTGGAGTATCCCGCCAAGGGACGCCGATCCGCAAACGTCTTCCCCAGGTGCGATTTCGTGGCGGTGACGTCGTGCTACTTCAGGGGGATTCCGAAAGTCTTGCCGAGTTAGTCTTGTCACTGGGCTGTCTTCCGTTGGCCAAACGTAGGCTCAACTTGGGAGCCGGGAAAAAGGCCGGGCTCGCGGTGGGTGTTTTTGCGGCGGCCATCGTTGCCGCGACGATGGGGTTGACCTCACTTCAGATAGCTCTTTCCGTGGCCGCCATTGCGATGGTGATCTTTAATATTGTACCGGTGCGCAATGTTTACGAGGAGATTGACTGGCCCGTCGTCGTTTTGCTGGGGGCGATGATTCCAGTCGGGGGAGCTTTGGAATCCACCGGAGGGACGCAACTGATCGCCGAAGCCATTCTGAGTCTGGGTGCAAGCCTGGCCCCCGCTCTCATCCTGGCTCTGGTTTTGATCGTCACCATGACCTTGTCGGACGTGATGAACAACGCGGCAACCACCGTGGTGATGGCTCCGGTTGCGGTCAGTATTGCCGGACAACTCGGAGTCAATGTTGATCCCTTCCTCATGGCCGTCGCCGTTGGTGCGTCGTGCGCCTTTCTCACCCCCATTGGACATCAGAACAACACATTAATCATGGGGCCGGCAGGGTACCAGTTCGGCGATTACTGGCGCATGGGATTGCCGCTGGAAATTTTGATCTTAGTCCTTTCCGTTCCTATGATCCTCATCGTCTGGCCCCTCTGATTAAGCAGGTAGCTCAACTGGCTGAGCAACTGAAGCCCCAGACACCCATTCCAATTACCGCTTACTAATTAGGCCGTAGCCCATTTTGTTTATGTACTCGCTATGTGCTCACTAGCGGTAAAAGAATTTCAATATTACCTTGCTATATGGGCCAGTCAGAGTACACTGATCCCAGCCTACCCTCTATTTCCTAGCGAGCTAAAGGTAAAAACACAACTTGGGATTTTCAGGTTTTGCCACTCCCCTATTTGGAGTGGTTTTTTTTTGCCTTCAATCTTTGAAGGAAGTATTGCAGGGATTAATTGATAACTTCAATAAATCAATTGAAGAAGCCGGAGTTTACAGAAAATCTGCATCAGCAAAAAACTAGAATTACAAAATAGAATATGTCGAGGGGGAAAAGCATGCTTATGAGGATGCCACGAAACAATTAACAAAGGCCTTGGGTAAGGTTTAAGATTCTTCTTCCCTCCTAATCGATGTCAGAGTGTTACTAAAAACCAGAGTCCGCGACACCTAAACGATCGCCAAAGGAATTTAATGCAAACTCAACCAAGAACAAAGAACCTAATCAAAAACCAAGAGCGGATTGCCACTCTCGAGTTTAGATTAGGAAAAAAATGGAATACTAATCACAAAAAAACAGCCCTGATTTATTGCGAAAATCAATTTGGACTGGTAGATGGGAAAACCGCAGCAGCGTTGGTCCGACACTCGGAAATCTATACCATTGTTGGGGTTATTGACAGCTCATTAACGGGAAAAGATGCAGGGGAAGAACTGGGAGAGGAGAAAAGTGGGATTCCAATTTTTGCTAGTCTAGATGATGCCTTGGGGAAACTTGCCTATATACCAGATTTCTATATTTACGGAAAAGCCCCCTTAGAGACCTATATTGCTAATAATGAGAGACTCGTGATCCTGGAAGCCATGGAAAAGGGAATGGACATTATTAGCGGTCTACACCAGTTTTTCTCAGAAGACCCAGAGTTTGCTCAAGTAGCTGCGCTGAACGGCATCCGAATCAAGGACATTAGAAAGCCCCCTCTTTTAAAAAATTTACACCTTTTTACGGGTCAAATATCTGAAGTAAATGTCCCCGTAATAGCTGTATTGGGGACCGACTGTGCTTGCGGAAAAATGACCACAGCAGTGGAACTCAATAAAACCCTGAATAATCTCGGAATAAAATCAGTACTTGTCGCAACTGGACAAACCAGCTTGATGCAAGGAGCAAGATATGGAGTGTCGACCGATGCGCTTATTTCTCAGTTCGTGGTGGGTGAAGTAGAAAACGCTGTTGTTCAGGCATTTAGAAACGAAAATCCCGACATCATTCTAGTGGAGGGACAAAGTGCCATCAGTCATCCCGCTTTCATGAGTTCTCTCGGTATTCTTAAAGGAAGCATGCCGGATGGAATTATCCTTCAACACCCTCCAGCTAGAAAGTTCCGGTGCGATTTCCCTCGACTGGCAATGCCTTCTGCTGAAAGCGAAATCAAACTGATCGAAACGATCGCAAAAACTAAGGTGGTTGCGATAACTTTAAGCCATGAAGATATGGATGACAATGGGATTCTGAAGGTAATAGAAGATTATGAAAAGAGGCACCAATTGCCGACAACAGATGTTTTGAACTACGGGTGCCAAAAACTTGTTCAAGCGTTAAGAAAGAATTTTCCAAAGCTGAAACATAAAATCACGCAATAAAACTATACATTATTCATAAATTAAAAACCAAGGTGGACAGGTATCTGAAAGATGAAAATGAAATCGTCCATGCCTAGAATCGAAATTTCTCTATCCCAAATACGAGAAAACGCAAAAAAATTATCTGAGCTGTATATGCAAAAGGGTATTTCTTTAATGGGAGTGACTAAAGCAGTACTTGGAGAGCCTTTCATAGCCAAAGCTATGATTCAGGGTGGAGTCAAATTTATTGCAGACTCGCGTATTGAAAATATTCAAAAAATGAAAAGCGCAGGAATTTTAACTCAATTTGTTCTTTTGCGCACGCCATTAAGCAAGGCTAAATCTATCGTCAAAAATGCGGACATTAGTTTAAACACCGAGATCAAGACTCTTAAA
>CAZVZT010000126.1:0-4027 GCA_964631515.1 uncultured Nitrospinaceae bacterium | reverse complement strand
AATCAATCCGTTTTTTTGATAGTCCACCGGCTCACGGCCCAGACGGCTAGGGCAGATAACAAAAACGCAGGTACGAGCTCATAGATATAATCGTCGGAAAGTCCCGTCACCTTCCAGAAAATCGTGATGAAAAATCCAACGAGCATTCCAGCGATTGCGCCTTCGCGGGTTACGTTCTTCGAGTAGAGAGTAAACAGGATGGGCGGACCGAAACTTGCGCCGAGCCCGGACCATGCAAACAAAACGAACCAGAAAATAACACGGGTTTCGGTGAGTGCCACGGCCATCGCGCTGAGACCGGTCAATAGTACGGTTATGCGACTTATATTGAGGATCTGTTTGTGGGTGAGGGATCCGCGCATGACTTTGCTATAAACATCATGTGCCACAGCAGAGGTGGCGACAATGATCTGTGCGGAGACGGTGGACATAATAGCGGCAAGCACGCCAGTCAGTACCACGGCTGTGGCGAGTGCAGGCAGGAGGTTTTCAGCGGCGGTCGGGAACAGGTGTTCCGGATCGGCGAGGCCGGGAAAGAGCGCACGCCCACAGATGCCGAGCAGGATCGCGGATGTATAGATCGACGTACCCCATCCTATAGCAATCCACACGCCACGTTTGATAGTTTGAGTATCCTTGGCTGCCATGTAGCGGGTGATGACATGAGGTTGGCCGGGGTAGCCCAACCCGATCCCGAGAAGCCCGACAACTGACCCAAAAAATGCCGCGACAGTCTTGCCTCCCATCCATGAGAGTGCTTCTGGGGCGGTGGCGTTGACTTTTTCCATCATTCCGGAAGTTCCCCCAAGCTCTGCGAATGCTACCAGTGCCAATATGATGAGACTTACCACCATGATGAGCCCCTGTATGAAGTCGGTCCAGACCACGGCACGGAATCCGCCCATCATCGTGTAGAGAATGATGATCGCCCCGCCGATAGGGATGCTTACGAGATGCGGTATGCCGAAGACAGCGTCGAAAGTTTTTCCAATGGCGGTGAACTGTGCTGCGACGTAGGCCATCATGCTGACGAAGATGATGGCAACCGCGATCAGACGTACAAGGTGGGTGTGATCCTTGAAATGGGCTTCTAGGTAATCGGGTATGGTGAGAGCGTTTTTCTCACGGGAGTGCCTGCGTAGTCGCTCAGCGATGAAAAACCAGTTGATTACGTACCCTATAAGGCAGCCGGGAAAAAACCAGAGCGCGGAGAGCCCGTCCTTGTACGCGAGCCCCACGGTTCCTAGTATGGCCCACGCGCTCTCGGAACTTGCAGTGGATGAGATGGCGGTGACCCAGGCCTTGAGCGAGCGGTCGGCTAGAAAGAAATCGGCGGGAGAATGGGTGGCACGGGAGGTGGCGTAGCCGATCGCAATCATCAGCGCTACGTAAAGAGCAAATACCACCGCGATAGTTCCGGAAAGCTCGGTCATGGGTTTCAATTATAACATTGCCGGCCGGGTAGGATTCGGTGTAAACGGACTGCAATTGTGCCAGTATCCCAGGTTTAAATAGGGAGTTGGTTAACGAATTCTTTCGGTCAAAGGCACGCATAGTTGTCCCCTGCGTCAAGCAGCGGGTCGATTTTTTTGGTTATTTTAGCTACTATACCGGATCCTCGCCGAAGGGTGAGTTGCTCGTCGGTCAAACTTCCTTAAGCCAAGAGAGTTCATGTCGAAATACGATTTCAAGTCCATCGAAGCGAAATGGCAGAAATACTGGGAGGCCAACAAGTCGTTCAAGGCCGAGCGCGACACCTCGAAGAAGAAATATTATCTGCTGGAGATGTTCCCTTATCCGTCAGGCAGAATCCACATGGGCCATGTGCGGAACTACGCGATAGGTGATGCTGTTGCACGATTCATGCGTATGCGTGGTCTTAACGTGTTGCATCCTATCGGGTGGGATGCCTTCGGCCTGCCGGCGGAAAATGCAGCGATAAAGAACAACACGCACCCGGCCCAATGGACGGAAGAGAATATCACCACGATGCAGGCTCAGTTGAAAAGCTTGGGATTTAGCTATGACTGGGACCGCGAGATTGCGACCTGCCGACCGGAATACTATCGCTGGAACCAATGGTGTTTTCTCAAGTTTCTTGAAAAAGGACTGGTATACCGGAAGAATTCCCAGGTCAACTGGTGTGAATCGTGCCAGACGGTTCTGGCTAACGAACAGGTGATCGACGAGTGTTGCTGGCGTTGCGACGGGGAGGTAGCGCAAAGGTTTCAGGAAGGGTGGTTCCTTAAAATTACAGATTATGCCGACAGACTGTTGGAAGGGTGTAAGGGATTGACCAAGGGGTGGCCAGAGCAGGTGCTGACGATGCAGTCGAACTGGATCGGCAAAAGTTACGGTGCTGAGGTGGATTTTCAGGTGAAAGGGAAGGACGAATCGATCAGGGTTTTCACGACGCGGCCGGATACGCTTTACGGAGCAACGTTTATGGTTCTGGCACCGGAGCATCCACTCACCTTTGCTTTGTCACGTGGTACGGAACAGGCAGAGTTGGTCGATGAATTTATAAAGAGTGTGAAGCAGGAGGACAAGATTTCCCGCACCAGTGAAAAGGGAGAAAAGGAGGGGGTTTTCACCGGGGCGTATGCGGTGAACCCGCTCAACGGCGAGGACATCCCTGTGTGGTCGGCGAATTTTGTGTTGATGGATTACGGAACGGGAGCGATCATGTCGGTTCCCGCTCACGACCAGCGCGACTTGGACTTTGCGCGCAAGTATGGCCTAACGGTGCGGGTGGTTATCGAACCGTCAGAAGATTCTCTCGACGCGTCGACGATGACCGAGGCGTTCAGCATCGATGGGACAATGGTGTGTTCGGGCCCATTCGACGGGCTTTCCGGAAACGAGGCGCGACGCAAGGTGTGCGACTATCTGGAAAAGAAGCAGCTTGGCAAGCCTACGGTGAATTACCGCCTGCGCGACTGGGGCGTGTCGCGCCAGAGATACTGGGGCACGCCTATTCCTATTGTTCATTGCGATGATTGCGGTCTGATTCCGGTTCCGGAGAACCAGCTCCCGGTGAAGCTTCCGCTCAATGTAGAGCTTGGAGACCGTGGTCGGTCTCCGCTGACGACGCTTGCTGAATTTATCGAGACAGAATGCCCAAAATGTAACAAGCCGGCGCGCCGGGAAACGGACACGCTAGATACGTTTGTGTGCTCGTCCTGGTATTTCTACCGTTATACGTCTCCGCATAACAATCGGGTGGCATTCGACAAGCACGACGTGGATTACTGGATGCCGGTCGACCAGTACATTGGCGGGATTGAGCACGCGATCCTGCACCTGCTTTATTCCAGGTTTTTTCATCTTGTATTCGAGGACATGGGCCTGGTGAAGTCGGACAAGCCGTTCTCAAATTTGCTCACGCAGGGAATGGTGATCAAGGACGGAGCGAAGATGTCGAAGTCAAAAGGCAACGTGGTGGACCCAGAAGAAATCATAGAAACCCACGGGGCTGACACGGCGCGGCTATTCATGTTGTTTGCTGCTCCACCAGTAAAGGACCTTGAATGGAGTAGCCAGGGCGTCGAGGGTTGTTCGCGTTTTCTGAAACGCGTCTGGCGCATATTCGAAGATTTTGAGGAAGAAATTAAAACCGCTAAATCTATACCGGAAGGTTATGAGGCGGATGCAAAGGAACTGCGCGAGTTGAGACGAATGACTCATGTGACCATCCGTCGGGTGACGGAAGATATTCAGATCCGTATGCAGTTCAATACCGCTATTGCGGCGATCATGGAGTTGGTGAATCATCTTTACAGTTTTCGCGATGAATGGGCATCTCTGAAAAAGAAGAGCGAGGAAGCTCGGGCGGTGTTGCGGGAAGCATTCGATGCACTAACCCTTCTCCTTTCTCCTTTCGCACCGCATATTGCAGAGGAGATGTGGTCGCGGCTTGGATGCGAGATGTCTCTGGGATTTGTCTCGTGGCCGGTGTTTAGTGAGGCGCTAATGCAGACTGAGGAGATGTTGATCGTGGTTCAGGTCAATGGTAAGGTGAGACACC
>CAZVZT010000125.1:0-4031 GCA_964631515.1 uncultured Nitrospinaceae bacterium | reverse complement strand
AGCCGACAACAAAACAAATTTTAAGGGCACGAATTGTGTTGATAAAAATATTACGGAAGGTCATCTTTCTTTTAACTTTCCTAATGGGTCAATCCTCTCGAGCAACTCCGGGAGAATGAAAGGCTTTGCCCGAATTTTTATGTTAATATTCACCCATTAGTAAGCAAACTAAGCATCTCTCCGCCGTTTAGAGTTCTTATGAAAAAATGGTATTTACTTTCTCTGATTGGGCTAGATCAGCCAGGGATCGTCGCGAAGCTGAGCGCTGGCCTATGTGAAAAAGGCTGCAATCTCGGTAACTCCTCAATGGCACGCCTCGGGAATAACTTCGCGATCATGCTTGCAGTACATTTTGACGGATCGCAGAAAGTGTTAGGAGAGATCATTGCTCCGCTAGCAGGTTCTCTAGGACTCAGTCACCATCTAAGGGAAATCGAGCAGGGAACCCATCACATCGAACCGGATGTTCGGATCAACCTTTTCACCGAAGATCGCATGGGAATTATCGAAGATGTTACAGGTTCACTGGCGAAGGCCGGACTCAACATCCTCACACTGGAATCTAGCCTAAACGAAACTACTGACAGCAACACTTATTACATAAATATTGAAGGCACTGTTTCCGACGGAATTACCCCTCTTTATGAAGTTTTGGACCAGCTTTCAGATGAAAAAAATATCCGGTCCCAGCTCATTCCTATCAACACCCACGTAGCCTAAATTCTCGGTTTCACCAAAACCTAACCATAATTTTTTTAAGTGGATTCAAGCAAGGCAAGGTGTTCTGACGGATTTTTATTTTCGGGAACGCTTATGGACATGGGTCGCAGTGCCAAAAAAAACCTCCGCTGCCTCCATGAGAGTTTCGGAGAGAGTCGGGTGGGGGTGGATAGTATGTGCGAGGTCTTTAGCTGTTGCACCCATTTCGATAGCCAGCACCCCTTCGGCAATGAGCTCACCCGCACCATGACCGACAATACCGACACCCAAAACGCGCCCAGTACCAGCTTCCAAAACCAGTTTACTTATTCCATTGGTTCGGCCCAAGGCTTGCGCCCTCCCCGATGCTGCCCAAGGAAAACGGGCAATCTCAACTTTTTCCCCTTTTAGCCTCGCATCAGACTCAGTGAGTCCGCACCAGGCAATTTCGGGGTCGGTGAACACCACTGCCGGAACCGTACGATTTGAGGGACGTGTCTCCTCTCCGGCCAATCCTTCAACGGCGACACGTGCTTCATATGAAGCTTTGTGCGCCAGCATCGGTCCACCAACCACATCGCCGATCCCAAGAATGGAGGAATCGGTGGTCTTCTGTTTTTCATCCACTTTGACAAATCCATTTTCATCAAGTTCCACCTCGGTATTATTGAGCCCGATCGCATCAGAGTTTGGACAGCGCCCAACGGAAACCAGAATTCGGTCAAACGTTTCCTCTACGGTTTCTTCTCCACTTTTCATGATAACGCTCACCGAATTTCCCTCGGCAACAACGGATGTCACAAGGGTGTTGAGATGAATCGCTTCAAAATCTTTGTTCAGTTTCCCCTGCAGGGGCCGCACAAGGTCCCGGTCTGCACTGGGAAGGAGTTCATTCGTCATTTCGACAACACAAACACGGCTGCCCAATGCAGCGTAAACCGATCCCATCTCAAGACCGATATAGCCCCCTCCCACAACCAGTAGACGTTGTGGAATATCGGTGAGGGTCAAGGCAGCTGTGGAGTCCATAACCCGCGGCCCGCCTTCCTGAAAAAGCTTCGGTAGAGCTGGGCGCGATCCAGTCGCGAGGATACAGTGGTCAAACTCAAGGGGATCCCGCCCTGAAACTGTAATCGTGTGAGAATCCTTGAAAGCTGCACTCCCATGAATATAGTTCACTCCCCTCTGCTTACACAGCATGGTAAGTCCACCGGACATTTTTAAAAGTACACCTTCTTTCCAGTTGCGTAAGCGGTCCAGGTCAATAGTAGGATCGCCGAAATCAACTCCCCATTCTTTCGCCAACCGGGATTCATTAATATTCCCAGCAACGTGGAGAAGGGCCTTCGAGGGGATACATCCCTTATGCAGACACACTCCGCCTGGGCTCTTTTGCGCATCAACCAGGGTGACTTTCATCCCCCGGTCAGCCGCGAGAAAAGCAGCAGTGTACCCACCGGGGCCGGCGCCCAGTATTACAAGATGTTCCCTACTCATCGGCTTATTCCTTTATGGAGATGGAGGAAGTGCGGAAAGCATTGGAGCCTTCAGCGATGACGCTTGCGACTAAGCTGTTCCCATTGTTTAGGTGAGGCTTTTTCACGGGTTTTATCCAAGATATAACTGAACAACCGCTGCGCATCCTCCTGGGTGGTATATTTACCCTTCAACCGAGCTATGACCTTCTGCTCCAGATCAAGGAATGGGCGCAGCTGGTTACCCCATTTCTTGACAATTTGCCGGGTGCTTAAATCAGATGATACTTCCATCCCTGAGACTTTACTTTTTGTGAACGAACTCTTCTTTATGGAGGCAGCCGATGAGTCGTCGGATACTTGCAAAGGCGGAGGTGGTAGGCCATCTTCCCGTGGGAAGAAATAAGCCAATGCAAATCCTTGCTCAGTAGCACTCATCTCGGTTAAGAACTTCTGTAGAATGAGACGCACATCTTTGCCAGTCCAGTTCGGGTCGAGACCAGAAAGCTTCCACGCCCCTTCCCCATCTGACTTAAAAATTTCTAGATCAGCAAGGTAATGTAATATCGAGTGCGTTTCCTCTGCGCCTAGATCCGGGTTAATGATTCCATCCAGCAACCACTCAACCCATTGGCCTGTGGTGTGGGGCGAGTTAAATGTTTTGCGGGGATCCATGCCTTTCAAAACCCTACTAACAGGAAGAGGGTACTCTTGTCAGAGTATTAGTTAAGTAACCTAAAAATACTCACGCCAGCTTTTCCGACAATGTTTTAACCGCAAGAAGTTCTCTCATGCTGCTGTGATTGGTCTTATCTTTAACACCAATGATCCACTTACCTCAGGATTTTCCGATAACTTTCATCCTAAATTTTAAGGAACCCATAAATACATAAATTGAGGTGAAAGCTTATTAAGGTCCAAACCAAGGTCCAGATTGATCAAGTTGAATCCAGTGGGCCCCTGAAGAGAAGAGTAAATATTGGACTTATAGGTTCCGGGACGATGGTAGGTCACCACCTGAAGGTCGGGCTCCTCCAACTCCCCTCTAATCAATGCAAGTGTATCGTCCAGGTATCCGATACGATCGACAAGCTGGGCATCCATCGCCTGGCGGGCTTCATAAACGCGTCCGTCGGCTAAGCTCTTTACAGTCGTCAGGTCGAGTTGAGGGCGGTTTTGCACGATGAGCCCAACAAAGCGCTCATAGTAACGGTTGATGGTTTCCTGAAATAATTTTCGTTCTTCTTCGGTAAGAGGTCTGAAGGGAGACATAAAGTCCTTCTTATCCCCCGACTTAACTACTTCCCATCCGATCCCTACCTTTCCCATCAATCCTTCCAAGTTCACCTTGAGCGCCAACACACCGATGCTCCCGGTAAGCGAGGTGGGGTGCACCATAATCGTATCCCCCGCCATAGCAATGTAGTATCCCCCAGAAGCCGCAATGTCGAGAACCGACACATAAATCTTAATACCCTTCTTTTTTTTGAAACTCTTGAACTCGTGGTAAAGAATGTCACTGGAGGTAACCGTTCCCCCTGGACTGTTGATGCGCAGCAGGATGGCTTTGATGTCATCATCATCCCCTGCCTTTTTGAGGGTTTCCCTAACCCGATCAATCATCCCTTTTTCCTTCTCGAATCCGGTCACGGTTCGTTTAGGATGATTACTGATAGGTCCATCAATATCGATCAGCAAAACCTTCCCCGGCCCCTCGCCTTCGATCACCTTTTCTTCCAGAGGCTCGATACGCGGACCCATTTGAATTACGGCGCATGCAGAAAACACAAAGACAAGAATGATGAACAGAATTGCTGAAACCATGGAGTACTTGGATCGCGACACCGGCTTCAAACT
>CAZVZT010000124.1:0-4109 GCA_964631515.1 uncultured Nitrospinaceae bacterium | reverse complement strand
GAAGTAGGCTCGAGTCCAGAAGAGGATCGATGGACCGACATTCCTGCAATGGAAGATATGGTTTCCGAGACCGTTGCCCCGGAACCAATCTCGGAGCTCGTTGCGCCGCCCCCGGAGGAAACTATTGAAATTGTCACGGAACCTCCCGCGCCACTCATACCCGCTCCATCTGAACCCGCAGAACCCGAGCTTGTTGTGGAACCCCCGGAGGAAACCATTGAAATTGTCACGGAACCTCCCGCGCCACCTGCCATAACCCCACAACCTGTTGTTCCTTCTGAACCTGTTCCCGAGCGGACGGCAGAACTGGAACACGTTTTTCCGAAGGTGGTGGAAGTGGTCAAAGTAAAGACCCGGTTAAATGTTCGCTCAGAGCCGGAAATTCGTGGTGGAAATATAGTGTTTCAGCTGAAGTTAGGAGAACGGATTCCTGTGCTGAGAGAAAATGAGGGGTGGTATCAGGTGGAATATGCTCCCGGAAAATCAGGCTGGATTAGTAAAACTTATTCGAAGTTAATGGAATAAATTTTCTTTCCCATCTATCTTCACCCCGCAGGGTAGTCTACGGAAAATCCTCGTCTGAAAACTCGATCCGCTTGCTGGTTTCTATTGAGCAAGAATTGTGTGCATATTATAATCCGATGCTCAGCCTGGTTGTGTTAAGCCTACATGAGTAACATTCTCGTTAATCATTCCATTTAAAAAAATCATGACCTTAATAGCGCAAAGCGATCTGGATCGGCTCATTGAGAGCGAATGGGAGTATCTGAAATCTAAGAGTGGTGAATGGAGCCTCCTTCACGGTGAGCAAGATATGGAAATTCTGGAACATATCCTACGTTGTATCCTGCATCTTGGGGATACCGAGGCCTGCGCCGATGATTTTGTCGAATGCGTAAAAGTGCAGAATCAGGATGGCGGTTGGTCAAAGCAGTCGCACACAGATAAAACCTCGATGTGGATCACAACTTTTGTAGGACTAAAACTGTGCAGAGGGAATCTCATTCTGAAAAATCCGGAGATTGAAAAATCAATTCAGCGTGCGCTGGAATACGTTCTTTCCGCCCAGGAGGAGGATGGGCATTGGTCCGATCCGGAATGGTCGCATTTGGATACCACATGTTCGGTTACTGTCTTTCTGACCGTTTATCAGGTTACGCACGATCAACAGGGTGATGAACGGATCAGCGACGCGCGAAAACGGGGATACGAGTTCATCATCAACTGGCAACGCGATTCTGGTTTGTGGAAGGACGACACGTTTCACCCTGCGGGCATTGAAACAACGGCTCATCTTATGCAATACACCCTGGTGCCTGCGTACTTTATGGATGGAATCGATTATGCCCAGAAGGTTTGTCTGGAAGCGGCGGATAGCATGGTCGCCGAACAGGCCCCCAATGGGTCCTGGGATAGTGAGAACATGGACCATACCATGGATGCGTGTCGCAACCTGATGTTGGTGGCGGATACTTTCAGGGTTAAAGAGAAATACGCGATGGTTATCAAAAAAGGTGTGCGCTGGCTCATGGACAAAAAAAACGAACAGGGCTGGGGTGACTATCAGGACGAACCCAGCAACGTTGAGCGTACGGGCGACGGACTCGACACACTGCTCAAGTACCGCCGATTCTGTTCTAGTGAATCCATGGCCCACTTTTGGGCTTATAGCAAGTAGTAGTGAATTCCTCAGTAATCCCCGAAGAAAAAGAGACACCTTCCTTTTCATGCCTTGGGTTTTTGGTATAATCGTTCTATGCACGCGGTTATACTTCTCGCCGGATATGGTTCGCGCCTCAATCGCGATGACCTCCCTCATAAGTGCCTTCTGCCTTTCAACGAGGAAACCCTGCTTTCCAGGCATTTATCTTGCCTGAAAGTTTTGGGCATTGAGTGTGTTCACCTTGTAGTCGGGCACAACAAGGAAGCAGTTAAGGAATATGTCCACAGCCTGAATCCGGGTCTAGACTATAATTTCGTTGATAATGATGCCTACCTGACTACGGGGAACACATTGTCCATGATCATGGGTCTTCGTCATTGCAATGGAGACGTGCTCATTCTTGATGGTGATGTGCTTTATCCACGTTCGGCGTTTATCGAGTATGTTAAAAGGTCGGCGCCGACTTCTTTTGCTCTGGTTTCCTCCGATATCGGCAATATAGAATCGGCTAAGGTGCTGATAGGATCGAGCGGTGCAATTGAGGCGTTTATCACCAAACGGGCTCTGACACCGGAGGAAAGGGGCCAATTCCGTTTCGGCGGAGAAGCAATCGGGTTCTTCAAACTTTCATCCAGTGATGTGAAAGAATTTATCGCGCTGTATGAAAACAACGAGTCCAAGTATCTCACGGCTCTATGGGAAATTCCTTTTACCGATTTTGCCAAGGACGTGAACCTTCTTCCCTGGTCGATCAGGGGGGGCGGTTGCTTTGAGATTGATACTCAAGAAGACTACGAAGAAGCCCTAGTCTCCTTCTTTAAAAATCGAGAAAAATATTAGATGATAACCGGAAGAGCTTCGGCCCCTGTTTCGGAGGTTTGAGTTTCTTTGATTTTGTTTTATTCCCCATGAGATTTTATCCAGCAGCAGAATTTTTTAAATCTTTCCATGCTCAACTTTATTCCAACAGGGGCTAATATTTAATAATTTGAAAAACTCTTTCTAAGAGCAATTCGGTTAACTGGCGAGTGCCCTATGCTTTCCAGATACAAGGCAGTATTCTTTGATGTTGGGGGAACGCTCCTTCGGGTACACCCTTCGGTGGGAGAGGTGTATGCTATGCATGCACGCTCGTTCGGGTTTCATGGATCGGGTGACGAGTTGGACGAACGATTCCGCTGCGTGTGGGAAGAGTCTGGAGGTGTCGAATCGCTAGGACACCAAAGCAACGAAGCGGCAGAGAGAAGGTTCTGGCGCGACATCGTATTTCGCGTGTTCGAGCCTTATGATGGACTCCGCAACTTCGAGAATTACTTTGAACGCGTCTATACCGCATTCTGCGGGAAGGACCACTGGCATATTTTTGAAGACGTGGTGGAGTCCGGTATTTTTGATAAATTGAAGAAAGAAGGGGTTGTGCTGGGAGTCATTTCCAACTGGGATTCACGTCTTCACGCCATTCTGGAAAGTACGGACCTCGCCAAACATTTCGATTTTATCCTGGCTTCGGCAGAGGTGGGGTCGACCAAGCCGGACGGGAAGATTTTTGCCGAGGCGCTTAAACAAAGCGGTGTGATGCCGAAAGATACTTGTCACATCGGAGATGAACCTCGTGCCGATGTGTATGGTGCGGAGACTGCCGGGATGGATGCTATTCTAATTGACCGTAAGGGATGTCACGAAAAAGACTCGCCTACCATAGTGCGCTCTTTTATGGAGTTGCTTTAGATCGGTAGTTCCCTCTTTGGGCGGGACGATTTTTCAATTCCCATATTAAGTAGATATAAAACGGTGAGTACTCAACCCATGGAATCCAGGTGGAATACTGGGTAATTTCCTGGTAGTCGAAATAAAAATCAAGGTAGTAAAGGCCAACAAGCCCTGTGAGTAGAATGAATGACCGCCAGTGAAACAAGCATAAGAAAGGTACGCTCCAACACAGGTACCAAGGGTTCTGTACCGGACTGACCAAGAATACGAGAACCATGGCAATGAAAAGGTTTCGCACCCACTCCGAGGATGCGTCGGGGTCGGGGATCTTTCGAATCAGCATGTAAGAAACTACTGAAACACTCACAAGAAACACGATGCCTTTGGCAAGTATCATACTGTTGCCGAAAACAGGTATCACTTTTCCGCCCAGTTGTAGAATGTCGTTCAGGAAATAGAGAAGAAGAGCGAACAGGCTGTCGTTGCTTTGCCATTGGGTGCTGTACGTTTGCAATCCTCTAAAAGACTTCCACCCAATATCTACGAATGGTAAACAGCCGAAAACCAGTACCGCGCAAAATATGAATAGCTGGAGAGCAGGGCCTGTCCAACCCGGTTTGGCGTGCTTGCGGGCGATCAGCCAGGATCGTTGCAAGTAGAAGGGAAGGAGGATTCCTGAATAAATTTTTCCCAGCACGCTGAGCGCTAAGAAGAAAATCGACCACGCCATGTGCTT
>CAZVZT010000123.1:0-4110 GCA_964631515.1 uncultured Nitrospinaceae bacterium | reverse complement strand
TGGCTTCTAATTTGGAAGGAAGGGAGATGATGTTCCAACTCACGAGCCGCGACCGGAACGAATTGAAGATGCTTGAAGAAGCCATCTATAAAATCGATACCGGCACCTATGGGACCTGTGAAGCCTGCTCGAAACCGATCAGCCCCAAGCGGTTACGAATTCTGCCACTATCGACCCTATGTATCGCTTGCAAGGAATCCATGGAACAATCGTGAGGGGACGCGGGTGGAATTATTTCCCGTGGCATTTTTTATATTTTTTCCCACTGCCACAGGGACACGGATCATTTCTTCCCACCTTCTTTTCCTCCCGTCGGACAGGTGATCTAGATTCATCGGCGCTACTCCCCCGGTGCTCCGTCACCTGTTGAGGCTGACCTTGGGCTTCCGCTATAGGAAGTTCGGTCTCTTTCTCGATTCTAACTTTAAAAAGATATTCAGTTGCACCTTCGCGAATCCGGTGCATCATTCCGCTGAACATTTCGAACCCTTCTTTTTTATATTCTGTCAATGGGTTTTTCTGAGCGTATCCCCTGAGCCCAACGCCATCCTTCAGGTGGTCCATACCGAGAAGGTGATCTTTCCACAGGTTGTCCACCACCTGTAACATAATCATCTTTTCAAGCTGGCGCATCGCTTGAGGGTCCACACCCTCTTTTTTCTCAGCATAGGCATTACACAAAGACTCCATAATGGCATTGTGGAGTTTCTTGCGGTCGCAATGATCCAGTGGTAACTTGGCTCTTCCTCCAATCTCAAGCTCCCCTTCCCCGATCTTTTTAATGGAAACCGCAAACTGGCGCTCAAGGTATTCATTGAGACCTTCAATGTCCCACTCTTCCGGATAGAGTTTTTCGTGCGCGATATCTTCAAGCACGGCATCGACGAGCTCTTCGGCCATCTCCATGAGCATTTCTTCATGGTTTTCCCCAGTGAGGATATCCCGTCGCAGGCCATAAAATACTTCTCTTTGCCTGTTCATGACATCGTCGTATTCTAGGAGGTGCTTACGAATATCGAAGTTATGAGCTTCGACCTTTTTCTGAGCGTTGGCCACGGCCTTCGAAACCATTGGGTGCTCGATGGGTTGTCCATCCTCCATCCCTAGTTTGCCCATGAGACCGGAAATTTTCTCCGACCCGAAGATGCGCATCAAATCATCCTCGAGGGAAAGGTAAAACCGCGACGACCCTTGGTCGCCCTGCCGCCCAGAGCGACCCCGCAACTGATTATCGATGCGTCGACTTTCATGCCGTTCCGTGCCGAGGATGTGAAGTCCGCCCAGAGCCGGGATCCCCTCTCCCAGAACAATATCCGTTCCGCGTCCGGCCATGTTGGTGGCAATGGTCACCGCCCCTTGCTGCCCGGCCTGCGCTATGATTTCTGCTTCCTTTTCATGATGCTTGGCATTGAGGACGTTATGCTTGACCCCCTTTTTTTTAAGATGACGACTAAGCAGTTCCGATTTCTCGATGGATATGGTTCCCACTAGAACCGGCTGGCCTTGATCATGACATTCCTGAATTTCTTGAATGATGGCATCGGTTTTTTCTTTTTCTGTGCGATAGATCAGGTCGGGATGGTCCTCGCGAATCATCTCCATATTAGTGGGAGCCACAACCACATCAAGTTTGTAGATGGAGTTAAACTCCTCCGCCTCGGTGTCAGCAGTTCCTGTCATTCCGGCGAGCTTGTTATATATACGAAAATAGTTCTGAAAGGTGATACTGGCTAGAGTTTGGTTTTCGTTTTCAATCTTCACCCCTTCCTTGGACTCCAACGCCTGGTGGAGCCCATCGCTGTAACGCCTTCCCTGCATCATCCGCCCCGTGAACTCGTCGATGATAATAACCTCGCCTTCCTTAACCACATAATCGACTTCGTTCTTGAACAAAGCGTGCGCTTTCAAAGCCTGCTGTACGCAATGAAGGGTCTCGATGTTTGCCGGATCGTATAGGTTTTCCACGTTAAGTATTTTTTCCACCGTGGCGACACCCTCATCGTTCAGCGCTGCGGTGCGGCTCTTTTCATCAACTTGAAAATCTTTCTCTTTTCTCAGCTTGGGAATAACACGGTTGGCTTCGTGATATTTATCCGTCGACTCTTCGGCTGGCCCCGAAATGATGAGCGGAGTCCGGGCTTCGTCAATGAGGATGGAGTCAACCTCATCCACAATTGCAAAGACCAGCTCCCGCTGGGCAAACTGGTCGGAAGAGAATTTCATGTTATCGCGAAGGTGGTCGAACCCGAACTCGTTGTTGGTTCCATAGGTGACATCACACCGATACGCTTGCCTTCGCTCGTCTTCGGGCATATCGTGATAGATTCGGTCAACAGTAAGTCCCAGAAACTTGTAAATGGCTCCCATCCATTCACTGTCACGCCGAGCCAAATAATCGTTAACGGTAACGACATGCACCCCCTTACCGGTGAGGGCATTGAGATAGACTGGAAGCGTAGCCGCCAGGGTTTTTCCTTCCCCCGTTTTCATCTCAGCGATCTTGCCCTCATGCAGCACCACCCCGCCGATGAGTTGGACATCGAAATGACGCATGTTCAGTGTCCGGATTCCGGTTTCCCGCACTACGGCGAAAGCCTCGGGCAAAATATCCTCCAAGGAGGCACCCTGCTTCAGCTTAGATCTAAACTCATCGGTTTTCGCGCGAAGCGCATCGTCGCCGAGCGCCTTAACGGAATCCTCCAGGGCATTTATCTGATCGACATAAGCCTGAATTCGGTTAATTTCGCGGTCGTTTTTCGTTCCGAAAATTTTTTTAAGTAAAGCGGTTACCATAATCGATATCCTGATATGAGGTAATGAGGCCGTTCACGCCTATTTTACGCAAACTTAAACGGTATTTAAATATTCATACGCAAACGCGCTGCCACCGACGCAACCTCACCGGATGCGTTACAAAACGTATAGGGTCTCAGGGTATGGAATTATCTTGGAATCAGGTTTGTTGCGGACGGCCCCACAAGATGAACGAGGGTTACAAGGCTAATCGTCCAGGATGTAGTTCTTAGGGTTCATAGGGACGCCGTTCAAAAGGACTTCATAGTGGAGGTGAGGACCGGTGCTTCGCCCGGTACTACCTAGCAGCGCAATGATTTGGCCTCTCTTTACACGATCGCCAACTTTGACCAGGTGCTTGGAATTATGCCCATACCGGGTGACGAGTCCGTAACCGTGATCTATTTCGATCATTTTGCCATACCCGCCTTCGCGGCCTTCCACCGCAACCACACCATCGGCGGTGGATCTAATCGCCGCGCCAAAACGGGAGGCAATGTCTAAACCCTTATGCTTTTCCCGAAGACCAGTGAAGGGAGATTTACGAAAACCGAACCCGGAAGAGACCCACCCCCGCGTCGGCCAGATTGATGGGGTTGAGACCAAGAGGGATTTCTGATTTTTGAAAAAATTGTCCAACTCCTGAAAACTGATCGCCTGGACTTTTGCCTGCGTCGTTAGGTGGGCCAAATTATTGGACAACTTATCGGCTAGGGCGCGTGCCTCGTGCTCAAGAGACGTAGTCAAGCTGTGAGGAGACAACCCGTAAGGCCCGCCAACTCCAAAATTTTTAGCAACCGACTGGGGAGAATCCTCCAGCGCGGTGATGGCACGCAGTTTCCTTTCTAACCGCCCCAAACGGGACATCTCGGTTTCAAAATTCTTAACCTGCTGGGCAAACTTTTCGACCCGAATTTTCTGAATTTTGGATTCGCGACGCAGTTCGGTCAACTCTGCTTCCTCGTGAACCAGTTGGGAGTAGCGCTGGGTCAGATATACCGAAGAACCGGCAAAACCAATGGCTAAGACAAGAACGAGATAAAGACTCGCACGAAACCAAGTTTTGGAAACTTGAATTCTTTTGGGGGATCCTGTCACTCCAGGGAACACAACTAGGGTATAAACATCTTTATCCACTCGAATTCCTCGTCTAGAGTCTAGTAAAACCCGGTTTTAACCTACGACTTGGGCGATCCTAATCTATAGCCCCGCGCTCTGTCAACCCAAAACAATTCTCTAAACATCCATTTTCTATACTGTTTCTCAATTGCGTCGTTACCTCCCTAGTTTCAATTCGTTGGCATAGTGAGTTGGAAC
>CAZVZT010000122.1:0-4124 GCA_964631515.1 uncultured Nitrospinaceae bacterium | reverse complement strand
TCGATCCGCATGCTCGATAAATCGCTCACCAAAATGGCCGAGGGAGGATTGTATGATCAACTGGGGGGTGGATTCCATCGGTACTCCACCGACCGGCTCTGGCGCGTTCCACACTTTGAAAAGATGCTCTGCGATAACGCGCTCCTTGCCAAACTTTATATCGATATGGTTCAGGCGACCAAGCAGGAGCTATACAGTGCCGTCTCCCGCGGTATTTTTGACTATGTTCTGACCGAAATGACTGCACCTGAAGGTGCGTTTTATGCTGCGCAAGATGCTGACACGGAGGGGGAAGAGGGGTGTTACTACCTGTGGGGGATGAAGGAATTTCTTGATCTGCTGGGACCCCACCAAGCCAAAGTAATGGCGCGTCATTATGGTGTGACTTCTGCAGGAAATCTTGGACGAAAAAACGTGCTTTATGTCAAAGAATCGATGGAGTCTATTTCGGAGTCTGAAAATATCGCCATCTTTGAAGTGGATCATATCCTAAAAAATGGAAAGGAAACACTTCTCAGGGCGCGGCAGAAACGAACAAAGCCACAAACCGATACCAAAATCATCACCGGTTGGAACGGGCTCATGATCACTGCCTTCGCCTCCGGTTACGCTGTCCTTCGCGAGAATAACTACCTCGACGTCGCGACCCGCGCCGCAGAATTCCTGTGGAAAAATATGTGGGATGGATCAAAACTCCTGCGCATTTACAAGGATGGCGAGAGCAAGATCGACGGATGTCTGGAAGATTACGCGTATTTTCTGGAAGGGCTAATTGCGCTCTACGAGGTAACGTTCGATAGCGTGTGGATCGAGCGGGCAAACCAACTCGCCGATAAAATGATCGACCAGTTCTCGGATGAGCAGGGGGGCGGGTTCTACATGACGGGGCGGTCGGCAGAGAAGTTGGTGGCGCGCCTTAAAGACGCTGCTGACGGAGCCATCCCTTCGGCCAACGCCGTTGCCGCTCTATCGCTACTCAGGCTTGGACATCTGACGGGGAAAAAGGGTTACCTCAAGTCCGGGAAGAGGACGGTCCGTGCGTTTCAACAACGAATGGAGAAAACCCCGGCGGCGTTTGCCGGGCTTCTATCCGCAGCGGATTTTATGAGCGAACCGCCTATGGAAGTCGTTTTTTCAGGACCGAGGGAGCATTCGGCGTTCGAGGATATGAGTAACGTACTCAACCAGGACTACCGGCCAAACAAAGTGGTGCTGTTTGGTGGAAATGAAAAAAAAACAGGCAAGCTCCCACTAGCGGAAGGAAAATTCGTGACCGATGGGGAACCCGCCGTTTATTTGTGTCAGAAACAAACCTGCCATCCGCCGGTGAAGACCGGAAAAGCCTTGATGAACTTGCTCGAGACTCCGCCCGAAATTCGCCTCAATATTTTTGATTACGATAAGAAGATTGCCGATTCAAAAAAAGAGGAGCAGGAAAGATTCCTTGGCGTCATGGACCAGATGTTTAAGCACTCCGGCTTAAAGAAGTAGAAGGAAATCTGGAAGTCGCATCAAGCTTCGATGTGACATGGCGCTTTAGAGGCCATGGTGCAATGCGAAAACCCTTTCTCGATGGAAACTTGGAAGGTCGGGGGAGGGACGGAAAAATCAATTGATAATTCATGGGTTTGGGGTATACTTTATGGCCGTTTCCCCAACCAATTGAAGGAAAATGCGTTATGAGCGTTGATGATAAAGAACTTGAAGATTTTATGCCGGCTACGGAGCTGGAGTGGACCGATACCGCTATTACACGAATGAAGAATGTGCCTTTTTTCGTGCGCAAAAGCGTTGTGCGTGGGATTGAGCAATATGCGAAGGACAAAGGAGTCGCCTGCGTCGATGATGACGTTGTTTCCCGGGCTCGGCAGGACCGAGAAGGCGCTGCTGTTAAGGACGCGCGCAAAAAGAAAGCCACCGAATCCCAGGCCGAGGAACCGAAAAAGAAAGTCCGGCGGCAGTTCGTTAATTTTGCTTTTTATAAGCTTGACCCTGCTTTCCGTCGGTTGCCCAAAGAACGAAAAGAGGCAGCCAAGAAAGAATTTCTAGAAGTGCTGGAGGGATACGACACCGATAAAAACATGATCGTTCTTAGTTACTCGACAGTGGGCATTCGGTCCGACGCCGATATCATGTTCTGGCGTATCAGTTACGAGGTGGAGAATTTTCAGAAAATGACCACTCGTCTGTACCAGACCGACCTAGGAGGCTTCCTGACGCCGACTTATTCCTATTTATCTCAAACCAAACAGTCGATGTATCAGGACATGTTTAATCCGGAGCATGAGGAAGACCGGACCCACATTATCCCCGGCAAGGCGAAGTATCTTTTCATCTATCCCTTCGTGAAAACCCGCGAGTGGTATCTCCTGACCCAGTTTACACGGCAGGGGATGATGGATGAGCATATCTACGTTGGTAATAAGTATCCATCGGTCAAACTCAACACAACGTACTCTTTTGGCATTGACGACCAGGAGTTTGTGGTTGCGTTTGAAACCGACTACCCTCAGGATTTTGTCGATCTGGTGATGGAGCTTCGAGAAACTCAGGGCAGTATTTATGTGGAGCGCGATACGCCTATTTTTACCTGTGTGGCTATGTCGCTCGAAGATACGGTAGGAAGCCTGGGGGTTTGAAAGAGATATAAACTTCTAGATTAAAACGAAAGGGACTGCGGGTTAAGCCTGCAGTCCCTTTTATTTTTTCTCCACTTCCGCTGGAGAGAGCGGCTCGTTTTTGAGCAGGCAAAGTAGCTGGTGAATGGTCGCTCTTAAGTCACTCCGATGGACCACTTGGTCGATCAATCCATGGTCAAGCAGAAACTCAGAGCGCTGGAATCCCTCCGGTAATTTTTGGCGGATGGTCTGCTCAATCACACGGGGACCGGCGAAGCCGATCAGTGCGTCCGGTTCTGCAAGAATGATATCGCCGAGCATGGAAAAACTCGCCGAGACACCGCCAGTGGTGGGATCTGTTAAAATTGAAATATAGGGCAGTTTCGCCTTTGATAATTTACTGAGTGCCGCCGATGTCTTGGCCATTTGCATGAGCGAGAGAATCCCCTCTTGCATGCGTGCGCCGCCGGAGCAACTGATAATGATAAGGGGCATCTGGTTTTTAATCGCGCGCTCGATGGCCCGGGTGATCTTCTCACCGACCACCGTTCCCATACTGCCTCCCATGTAGCTAAAATCGAAAAAGCAAGCCTCAACAGGGCGACCCTCGATGCTCCCGGGGCCGGTAACTACTGCATCGGAAGTCGCTCCTTTTTTTAAAGCGGCCTTCAAACGGTCCTTGTATTTTTTACTGTCCTTGAACTTGAGGGGATCGGTGGCAGTCAGTCCCTTATCCTTTTCCACAAAACTCCCGGCATCAAGGAGTTGACGGATACGCGTCCACGCGTCGATTCGGAAGTGGTAATCACATTTTGGACAAACCTTTAGGTTTTCGGCAAGTTCAGATGCATAAATTTGCCCTTTACAGCTTTTGCATTCGACCCAGATTTCTTCCGTCTTGGCAAGTTTTTTACCAAGACCGGTCTTTTTCTTAATTTTGTCAAACCAGTACATGAAATATTTTCCGGTGATGAAAAGTTAAGGTTTTCGCTTTCCTTAAAAATTATTTAAGCTTGCGCCCAAAAGGCGCAAGGAGACATTATATTAAAACTGATTTGGCGCATGCGGGGTATCATGGCGGGTATCGTCCGACACAGACTTCTTTGGAATCAACAGGCGGAGCGGTCCCATCAACGTGTAGCTGAAACTGATGATAAATAGGGCTATTCTCGGGATCGTCGCAAAGGCGTATAGTGCCAAGATCACGAAAATGAAACGCGTGAAGGAAACTCTTTTGCGAAACTCCAGTTTTTTGAGAGCTGGGTACTTGATGTTGCTGACCATGAGAAACGCGAGGATGTAAACTACTGCGACCATAACTTCAGGTTGAACGCGTGTTCCCAACCAGTCTTCGAATCCGATAACGATGGACGCGATGACTGCCGCAGCAGCAGGCGTGGGCAACCCGATAAAGAACTGGCCTCGTATATCTGGTTTGGTGACATTAAATCGGGCCAGGCGCAGTGTGCCGCAAAGTAGAAAGAGAAATGCCGCCATCCATCCCAG
>CAZVZT010000121.1:0-4147 GCA_964631515.1 uncultured Nitrospinaceae bacterium | reverse complement strand
CCCGGCGAGAACGTCTGGGTGGACGTCGATGTTTTGATGACGCACGACGTGTGCGGTCCGGGCACCATCGGCATCTTCAAGGAACAGTTCGGTAAAGGCGCAAAAGTTTGGGATCAGAAGAAAGTCGTCATCATCCCCGACCATTACATTTTCACATCCGATACTCACGCCAACCGAAATATCGACATCCTACGCGAATTCGTTGCCGAACAGGACCTTCCCCATTACTATGACGTGGGAACCGAGGACTACAAGGGCGTATGCCATCTGGCCCTCGCACAGGAAGGACATAATCGTCCGGGTGAAGTGCTGTTCGGAACCGACTCGCATACCTGCACCTCCGGCGCGTTCGGGATGTTTGCCACCGGAATCGGCAATACCGACGCCGCGTTCATCTTGGGCACTGGCAAGTTATGGGTGAAAGTTCCCGAGAGCATGCGGTTCGAGTTCACCGGTGAGTTCCCTTCCTATATCATGGCGAAGGACATCATCCTTCAAGTGATCGGCGACATCGGGGTCGACGGTGCCACCTACCGCACCATGGAGTGGACGGGGAGCGCCATCATGAAATTTTCCATGGAAGAACGCATGACGTTATGCAACATGGCGATTGAGGGCGGCGGAAAGAATGGCGTGATTGAAGCCGATGACACCACCTTCGAATATGTCAAACAACGGACGGACAAACCGTATACGGTATACCACTCCGATCCCGACGCGAGTTACTTTTTCAAGAAGACCTATAACGCCACTGCCATGGAACCAATTGTCGCCAAACCACACTCACCGGACAACAAGGCACTGGTTAAAGACTGCACCGATGTGAAGATCGACCGGTCCTACATCGGGTCATGCACCGGCGGAAAATTGACCGATTTTCTTGCGGCAGCAAAACTGCTCAACGGCAAAAAAGTCGCAGTCGACACCTTCATCGTCCCAGCTACGGTTGAAGTGGAAAGGGATCTTCAGCGGGAGAAGTTGGGTGGAAAGTCGCTGATGGACATCTTTAAAGATTCCGGATGCCATATCGGGGATGCATCTTGTGCAGCTTGCCTGGGCGGCCCTCAGGACACCTTCGGAAGAACACACGGAACCGAGGTGGTGGTCTCGACCACCAACCGCAACTTCCCTGGCCGGATGGGGTCCAAGCAGTCCGAGGTTTACCTCGCCTCACCCTACACGGCGGCGGCGTCAGCACTAACTGGACATATCACCGACCCGAGAGAGTTTCTTTGATAATCTGCGGATCGCTGAAGAATCTTAAGAACTATCATTCTACGAGACCTGGGCAACGAAGAATCAAAAAAACTTTACTTGAACAGCATGCACAGGGACGTGCTAATATTTTTTTTCAGAATGAGCACAGAAGCGAAGAGCTGATAACAACAACCGGAGTGACCTGATCGGCAGTTTGGTGATTCACAGATTCGAGAATTAGAAAACCATGAAACATATCATCGAAGGTAAGGCCTACGTTCTAGGCGACGACATCGACACCGACCAGATTATCCCAGCAGAACATTTGGTGTATAGCTTGAGTGATCCCGAAGAGAAAAAAAATTATGGCAAGTTCGCGCTCTCCGGCGTACCTAAAGGAAATGCGGGCCTGCCCGGCGGCGGAAAAGTTTTTGTGAGCGAGGGAAAACACGAATCAGAGTACAGCATCATCGTTGGCGGAAAGAACTTTGGATGTGGCTCCTCGCGGGAACACGCTCCGGCCTGCCTTCAAATCGCAGGCATCCAAGCTGTGGTCGCTGAGTCATATGCACGCATCTTCTACCGAAACTCGGTGGATGGTGGATTCCTCATCCCTTTCGAGACTCAAAGCAACCTCACCAACGAAACCAAAACCGGTGATGAGTTGAGCATAGACGTGGAAAAGGAAACCTTCACCAATAAAACTACAGGAAAAACTCACACCATGAAATCGCTAGGCGAGATCATCGAAATCATCCGTGCTGGAAATATTTTCGAATACGCCCGACAGTCTGGCCTCATCCAACCAAGTGAAACGCTGAACTCGCCCTGAGCCTTCATCCACTTCCTCACAAAGTTGCGTGAATTTCGGCTTTTTTTTTGTTACATTGAAGCCTCATTTCCTGGAGTCTGAGTATGATTTCAGCTCGCCGACACGGTTTATTATTGGGCTACATGCGACCCGTTTTTCTAGTCACCCTGTTATGGACCGTTTGCGTCTGGGGCAATGTCGCCTCGGGCTCGAGCGGAGATGGGTCGATCACGTCTGACGCCGAAATGATTCTGATTCCTGAGGGGCCTTTCAGGATCGGAAGCGACCAAGAGGATATCGATTGGATAGTTCGGAAGTTCCGTTCTGAGTCTCGTGAATGGTATCAAGACGAAACGCCCGCACAGGAAATTTTTCTCAAGAGCTATTACATCGACAAGTTTGAAGTAACCAACTCACAGTACGAAACTTATATAAAAGCGACTGGCAAACTGGCACCAAAATACTGGGGTGACCCTAAGTTCAATTCTGCTAGAAAACCGGTGGTAGGGGTAAGTTTCCAAGAAGCATCGGACTACTGTCAGTGGACCGGCAAACGACTTCCCAACGAAGCGGAATGGGAAAAAGCCGCGCGCGGTGAAGACGCGCGCAAGTTCCCCTGGGGAAACGAAGCCGACCCCACCCGGGCCAATGTGTTCGGAACAAAAGATCAAAACCGGTATACATCCTCTGTGGGAGCCTATCCTCAGGGGAAAAGTCCTTACGGTGTCATGGACATGGCAGGCAATGTTTGGGAGTGGACGTCCGGATGGTACTTCCCTTATCCGGACAACCACTATAAAAGTGAAATGTTCGGCGAGACATTGAAAGTGATGCGTGGCGGATCATGGAATTCGAATATGGACCTGGCTCGAACCGCTATCCGCGGAAAGGCCCTACCGGACCAACGGCAAAGTTATATTGGATTCCGCTGCATCAAGCGGTCCTAAGTTAAGGAGAAAGAAACGATGAGACGATCTTTACAGCTAGCGATGCTTGTAACGTTGACTGTTTTTCTGGCCCAGTCGGTTTCTGGATACGATCCGAGTCAACATCAGAAGAGTACCGAAGGGAAAAGTAAACATGGTGGAGGAGGCAAAGGACATCATGGTTACGGACGGCCCAAGGGCCCGCCGGCGGATATCCCCACACATATCAAAGAACGGACCAGCCCCGACGGTAGGAAAATAAACCTTAACAACTCACTAGTCGGGGTTAAGGGGATGGCTATCATGGCCGAATCACCGGAACTCAAAAACATCGTTAGCATGGCTCTGAAAGGCAACAAACTGGGAGACGAAGGCGTGCGCATCCTCACCCAATCGAGTACTTTCAAACATTTGGAATATCTCTCGCTCTGGGATAATGGGGTTTCCGCTAGGGGAGCGCAGATGCTGGCACGTGGAGCAAACTTCTCTAAGCTGAAAGAACTAAACCTTACGAAGAATCAGTTAGGTAGTGATGGAGCCGTGTTACTCGCCGACTCGTTCAACGTGGTCAACCTGACCTCCCTCGATTTGAGCGGTAACCAGATCGGTAACCGAGGCGCCATCGCCATCGCCACCTCACCTTACCTGTCCAACCTTAAAAGTCTTGACCTGTTTGACAACAAAATCGGGCTTGATGGACTCAAGGCGTTGCTTCAGTCCAAGACGCTAGTAAACCTTGAACATCTGGACATTGTTCGAAACAATTACGACATAGAATCGGTAGTCGCGCTGGAGAAGACAACTACTCTGCCCAACCTGAAAACCTTTGTCGCCTACTAACCGGGTTTTCAGTCTACCGTCTCCAACGGCGTTCATTGAAGCGGTCGATATGCTCACGGACACTCTGCGTCCCACGCATAAAGACACCGAGCATATCCTTGAGCACCTCGACCTCTTGCTCGTGGTCGACGGCTTGCTTAAAATTCGTGTTTTCTTCTGCCAATTCTATCAAAAGTTCGTCAATGTCTTCATGAAATCCCACAACAGGAACGCCTCTTCCTTACAATTTTTATAATAAATGTCATCTGTGACAGAAAAAAACTTGCCCGTAGACATAATGGATAGATCGTGACAACAACTATAGCAAACTTCCTCGCTCAACCCATATCTTAGGGCTTATATAAAAATATCCGAAACGCACGAGAGATTGCTG
>CAZVZT010000120.1:1293-4198 GCA_964631515.1 uncultured Nitrospinaceae bacterium | reverse complement strand
GATGAAAGTTGCCGCGCTATGTATTCGGCTATCCTTAAGGACTGCGAAAAACATTTAGAAATGTTCAACGAGGAAATCGAGCTCCACAAAAAGCAGAAAAAATGGGACGCATGAATGCGCATTTTGATTGTAGAAGATGAAAAAAAGGTCGCCGGGTTTATCAAGAAGGGCTTGGAGGAAGAGACGTATGCCGTCGATGTTGCCCATGATGGAGAAGAAGGACTGCACTTGGCAAAAGAAGGTTATTACGATCTGGTCATCCTTGACCTTATGCTCCCCAAGATGGATGGGCTCGAAGTGCTTTCCGAATTGCGGGGGGGGAAGAAAGATGTTCCAATCCTCCTGTTGACAGCCAAAGATACTGTTGAGGACAGGGTCACCGGGCTTAACAAGGGGGCAGACGACTACCTCACCAAGCCGTTCGCTTTTTCAGAGTTGCTCGCGAGGGTGCGTGTTCTTTTGCGGCGTGGCAAAGCCGAGGTCAAGACCGAACTTCAAATCGCCGATCTCTCCCTCAACTTGGTCAGTCATAAAGTCAACCGGGGAGGCGGGGAGGTTGAACTTACCGGCAAGGAATACAGCCTCCTCGAGTATTTTATGCGCAACCAGGGCAAGGTGTTGACCCGGACCATGATCGCCGAGCATGTGTGGGACTATAATTTTGATACATTTACGAATGTCATTGATGTCTACGTCAACCACCTCCGAAAGAAGGTCGACAAGGGCCACTCGAAAAAACTGCTGCATACCTTGCGTGGCGTAGGTTATATCATGAAAGCATGAGATGCCGCTCAACTCGATTCGCTCTAAACTTACCGCCTGGTACGTTCTCCTTCTTGCCGTTATTCTCATTCTATTCAGTGTCCTCCTCTTTTATTTTCTTTCCAAGCGTCTGTACGAAAGTGTCGATAATTCCCTCACTATTTCAGCTCGAGTCGTAGCCCAGTCGACCCGCATCAAGCTCAATCAGACCCCGTTCCCAGGTTTGGATATGTTTTTCGAGCAGTTTATGGGGTATGGAAACCTGAATAAGTTTTATCGGATCTATGACGGATCGGGAAACATTGGATCCCTTTCAAAAAATATCGATCCCGCACAGTTCCCGCTTACGCGGACCGCCTACACGCGTGCCTTAGAAGGAGATATATCTTACGAAACGTTCCCTCTTTCTAATGATTATCCCATTCGTGTGGTCACCATGCCGATACTGCACAATGGGAAACTCATCAATTTGGTTCAGGTAGGTACGTCATTGAGGGCGGTGATGGATACGCTGAAAACCCTGCGAAATGTTCTGTTAACGGCGGTTCCCACTATTCTTGTGTTAACGACATTGGTCGGCCGCTTCCTGGCCCGGCGTTCGCTTAAGCCTGTGTCTAGGATCACCCAGACTGCAGGGGAAATAGGTTCCGGAGCAGATCTCAGCAAACGCATTCCCGTGCCAAAAGCCAAGGACGAGATTGGTCAGCTGGCACTTACGTTCAATACGATGATGGACCGGTTGGAAAGCTCGTTCGCACAGATGCGACAGTTCAGTAGTGATGCTTCGCACGAACTACGCACTCCGCTGACTGTGTTGAAGGGGCAAAGCGAGCTTATTCTCAGCAAAGAAAGAAATCCGGAGGAGTATCAAGATGTCATATCAAGCAATCTTGAGGAAATTCAGTATATGTCGAAGGTCCTTGAGGATTTGTTCCTGCTTTCTAAGTCCGATGAAAACCAGATTGTACTCGAGTGCAAGCCGTTGGAGCTTGGCCTCATAGTTGAGGAGGTGTGTAAACACTCCGAAATGATCGCTTCGGAGAAGGATATCAGAATCGTTATTGCCTATATTGAACCTGCGCAGATTTACGGAGATCCCGTCCGCCTGCGGCAGATGGTCTGGAACATTGTTCAAAACGGGATCAAGTACACCCAACCGGGAGGGGAGGTAAAAGTCTCAGTGCAGGAGCAGGGGGATCAGGTGTTCATGACTGTCCAGGACAATGGTATCGGCATTTCCGGAGCAGACCTACCTCTTATCTTCAACCGATTTTACCGCGTCGACAAGGCGCGTTCGCGTCAAGAAGGGGGAAGCGGCCTCGGACTTAGCATCTGCAAGTTCATCGTTGAGGCGCACAAAGGGGCCATCGACGTCGAAAGCAGACTGGGTGAGGGGACCAAATTCAAAATCAGCCTTCCAAAACGCGGTGTATATAAACCTCAGGAAGCATGATCACTACCAGATAGTGAACCCGAGTAATTATATTTGGGTGGGGACCGTTGGGAGTTCGCGTGATAGTTGGCGCCAATGTTGGATGACCATCAGTTAATACAAAGGTAGGGGTTTTTACTGGATCCAGACCAGGGGTCGATAGATCCAAGCCCGGTCACCATCACCGGCTTCCACGCGGACCCAGGAGCCTTTTATTTTAAGGACTTTCATGGGGAAATATTTGGGCATGCGAAAAGGCGGTTTCCCTGTAGGGCTCCAGGGAACCTTGGGAAAGTTGGTCCCCGGACCTTCGCGTAGGTTGGCCCAGTCTTTGATGACGGCGCACTTGTATTTGGTGGTGGTGAGCTTTCTGTAAACCCAGTATTTGTCTCCGTCCAGGTCCTGAACCCGGAGCCAGTCTCCCTTCTTTCCGATCTTCTTAAAGGGCATGTACTTGTGGACTTCCCAGAGTTTCTCATGTTGTGTTCCCGGGCCTTCACGAAGGTTGGCTTTCTTATCCTTGATGCAAAGGGCTTGTGCCACTTCAGGTGGAAGGAATCCGCCGGTCAGTATAAGAACAAGGCAAAATAGAAAGATGTGTTTTCTTTTTGAAGGCAGGGGGCGGGCGCTGAGCATCTTGCAAATGAAGTAGAGACGTTTTTTAGACCTGAGGTTCGAGTATATCACAAACATGTGTTCCCATGTTTTTTT
>CAZVZT010000120.1:0-1283 GCA_964631515.1 uncultured Nitrospinaceae bacterium | reverse complement strand
TTCTTGACGGGCTTCGTACCTTGATCATTTCCCCACATTGAGTGGTGAGCGAGCTTCTCTTTGCCCGTTTGTGACCACCAGACATTCCCCATGACTCTCATTACCTCCGCCCAGTTTCTTCTGATTGTTTTCGTTGTCATTTACCTTTCTTTTAATATGATTCATCTGGTTCGAGTGGAGTCGGATTTTGGCGAGTTGCCCTCGTACCCCTTTATTTCTGTTTGTGTTCCGGCGCGGAACGAGGAGAGAGGTATTCGAGCCTGCCTTGAATCGCTGTTGAATCAGGATTACCCGGAATACGAAGTGATTGTGGTAGACGATAACTCAACTGACGGGACGACCGAAGTTATTTGCTCTATGAAGGAGCAATACCCTAACTTGGTGTTTGTTTCTGGAGAGCGCTTGGCGCCGGATTGGTTAGGAAAACCTTACGCACTGTATCAGGCCCACAAGAAGGCGCGCGGTGAGTACCTGTTATTCACCGATGCCGATCCGGTGTATCAGCCCCACGCATTGAGGTCGGCCATGCGCATTATGATGGAGAAGGACCTTGATCTATTGACACTCATGCCCGCGACAAAATTCGGATCTTTCTGGGAACGTGCGGTTCAGCCGGTCATTTTCGGTTTTATCGCCGCGCTCACGCGGTTCAGAAAAGTCAACAGTGCAAGGTATGGAAGCGCTGTTGGGTTTGGTGCTTTCCTTCTATTCAAAAAAGAACCCTACCAGCGCATTGGTGGGCACTTTAGCGTGCGCACCGAGGTGGTCGAAGACGTCATGCTTGCTAGGAACGCGAAGAGGAACGGACTCACTATGCTGGCGGCCGACGGGAAAAATCTTTTTTCCATTCGTATGTATTATTCGCTGAAAGAAATCTGGGTTGGCTGGCGAAAAAACATCTTTCTGGCTCTCAAAGGATCAATACTGAGAACCTGCCATTATATTTTTATGATGCTTTGTTTTGTTTTGACGCCCTATCTGGTTGTGATAAGCAACTTACTTGAAGGAACAGGATGGATATGGACTGGAATTTCTATGGTTGGACTGGTGATGACTTTGGTCGCCGGGATGGTGTTGTGTCACCAGTTGGACTTGGATAAGCGGTCCGTGTTTCTTTTTCCACTGGGTGTGGTGGTAATGTCAGCGATCATGATCAACTCCATGGTGCAGGTCATTTTCCTGGGGCAGACCGAATGGCGGGGTAGGGTTTATGAGCAATAAGGGCTCTCGTGGAATTTAGGGTTTACTGATTGCAGGGGGAGCCAAGCTCATGAAGATGACTG
>CAZVZT010000119.1:0-4198 GCA_964631515.1 uncultured Nitrospinaceae bacterium | reverse complement strand
CGATCCTTGGAGGCAATGCCACCTTGAAGAAAGGATTCGAACGATTTTCTCTGGACCTCAATAAGGTTCGGAATACCTACGACTTGGGGGATACGAGCGAAATTTTTTCTAACCCTCAGACTTCCTGTTGTGTCTTGCGGGGAACGGGTTTTTGACATGCTTATCCAACCTATTTTAAGGAGTGGTAAAAAGATCTATTGTTACTTGATCAAATATTGACAAAACAGAGTCCAGCAGCTTTATTTGATTTCCACCGTTCCCCCGACCGCTTCAATCTTCTGTTTGATCTCGTCAGCCTCCTCCTTACTCACTCCCTCCTTAATGGGTTTCGGCGCGGCCTCGACCAAGTCCTTAGCGTCCTTCAAACCCAGCCCAGTAAGGGCGCGTACCTCCTTAATCACCTGAATTTTCTTGTCGCCGATTGTCGCAAGAACAGCGGAAAATTCCGTTTGCTCTTCGGCGGCAGGCGCAGCAGCGCCTCCTGCAGCAGCAACAGCCACTGTCGGCGCAGCAGCTGTAACCCCGTACTTATCCTCCAACTCTTTAACAAATTCCGACATCTCCAGCACTGTCATGTTGTCGATAAAGGAGACGACATCTTCTTTTGCGACGGCCATCACGACCTCCTTTCAATAAACAAAGTATTTTTGATCATTCCAGATCAGATTCAACAATTATACAAACTTAGAAACGAGCACCTCCGTATGGAGAGCACTTCATCAACTGGCTTCTTTCTTCTCCCGAATTGCCTCGAGGGTGCCCACGAGCTTACGAAGCAAAGCGGAAAACACACCAACAAAATTGGTCGTCGGCCCCTGAAATACCGACAGCATTTGAGAAATCAGTTCTTCCCGGGAGGGAAGTTCCGACAGGGCTACCAGTTCTTCAGCGGAAACTCTTTTACCCTCCACTACCCCACAGAGAACATCGGGAGCTTTGGGCGCATCGGTTTTGGCAAAATCAGCCAACGCTTTAGCCGGGGCCACCACGTCATCAAAGCTGACCACCAGAGAAATCGGTCCACTAAACTCTCCATCGAGAATTTCCAGCGCCGTGTCTTTGGCAGCCCTACGGGCTAAGGTGTTCTTGACCACACGGAAATCCACCGAACGACTCCTCATGTGCTCACGCAAGGCAGTGATCCCCGTTGCATCAATCCCCTGATAATTGGCCAGCACCGCCGATTTGGCTTTCTGAAAAACTTCATGCAATTCTGCTACCGTTTCAACTTTTGCTGGATTTGCCACGGGACAACCTTTCAGTTAACTCGAAGATTCAACTTAAGAATTTAAAATCAACCGTAAAAACAACAACCGGCCCGGATTAAACGAATGCGCAAATCAATTGGGGGAATAAGCCACCTTAACCCCAGGACCCATCGTGGAAGATAAAGAAATCCCCTTAACGTAATGACCTTTACTCGACGCAGGCTTCAACTTCACCAGCGTCGACATGAGGGCATCGAAGTTCTCCGCTAAATCCTCCACGGAAAAGCTAACCCTACCTAGCGTAGCGTGCACGATGCCGGACTTGTCCACTCGAAATTCCACTTTACCCGCCTGAATTTCCTCAATGGCTGCCTTAACATCGAAAGTGACCGATCCGGTTTTTGGGTTGGGCATCATTCCGCGCGGGCCAAGGACTTTCCCTAGCTTCCCAACCTGGCCCATCATGTCCGGGGTGGCCACCACGCGATCAAACTCGAGCCAACCTCCCTGGATTTTTTTAACAAGATCCTCGCCACCAACAAACTCGGCACCGGCTTTTTTAGCCTCAGCTTCTTTTTCTCCCTTAGCAAAAACAAGCACACGAAACTTCTTACCCGTCCCCTTCGGAAGAACGACGCTGCCACGAATATTCTGGTCGGCCTTGCGTGGGTCTACACCCAAGCGCACCGCGACGTCCACCGTCTCATCAAATTTGGCAGGCGCTGTTTCCTTCGCTAGCTTGACAGCCTCAGCAGGCTCATATGTTTTTTCGCGGTCCACTTTTTCGAGAGCCGCTTTCATTTTCTTTCCTGACTTCGCCATGTACTTCCCCTCGCAAATGGTTTAGCTCTCTACCGTGAGCCCCATGCTTTTTGCGGAACCTTCAATAATGCGCATTGCCTGATCTATATCGAACGCATTCAGGTCTTCCATCTTGGTCTGGGCAATTTCGCGGACCTGCTCACGCGTAACGGTGCCCACAAATTCGCGGCTTGGGTTGCCCGAGCCTTTAGCAATACCCGCAGCCTGCTTAAGAAGCGCCGAAGCGGGCGGAGACTTGGTGATGAAGGTAAAACTGCGGTCCTTGTATACCGAAATGATAACAGGGATAACCGTCCCCTCTTTTCCCTTCGTCTGCGCATTAAAGGCCTTGCAAAAGTCCATGATATTGACCCCATGCTGGCCCAGCGCAGGCCCGACGGGTGGCGACGGGGTCGCCTGTCCCGCAGGAATCTGCAATTTAATCTGGGATTCCACCTGTTTAGTTGCCACTTACCTTGCTTCCTTTCCGAAAATCTAACTGTTCAAATAACTAGCACTCATCACACACGCTCAATCTGTGGGAATTCCAACTCCACCGGGGTGGCTCGGCCGAAAATGGAAACCATGACCTTGACTTTGCCTTTGTCGTGATTGACATCCTCCACGGTGCCATTGAAATTCACAAACGGTCCCTCGATCACGCGCACATCTTCGCCCTTCTCAAATAAAACTTTAGGCTTGAGTCGAGTCGACTCCCCTCTCATCTGCTCCATGATCAACTTCACCTCCTCCTCGGATAGCGGAACCGGTGTGGCCCCGCCACCAAGAAACCCTGTAACCTTGGGCGTATCCTTGATCATGTACCAAATGTCCTGCGTCATATCGACATTGATCAGGACATATCCGGGAAAAAACTTTCTCGATGAAATTTTCTTTTTGCCCTTACGGACCTCAACAACTTCCTCTGTGGGGATAACAATCTCCCCCAACCTCTCCTTACTCTCAGATCGGTCAAACTGTTCCAGCAGACTCAGCTTTACTTTCTGCTCATAACCAGAATACGTGTGGATCACATACCAATTCATACTCACAATCGTTTATCCTTAGTCTCAGACCTTACAGGAGAGTTTCCACAATTTTTGACAAAAGCAGATCGACGAGCCCCAGAAATAAGGCCATAAAAAACACCACCAACAACACCACGGCCGTCCCACCCAAGGCTTCTTTTTTAGAAGGCCAGGTGACTTTCTTTACCTCACTCTTGACCTCAGATAAAAATTGAATCGCTTTTGCAATCATCAGTAATCACTTCCAACCCAAATACGCTACAGGCCAGGAGGGATTCGAACCCCCAACCACCAGATTTGGAGTCCGGCGCTCTAGCCGTTAGAGCTACTGGCCTATTCGATTCTCCAAGTGCCCATTCAACAGACCTGGAAGCCAAACGGAGCCTTCACGACCACTTCCCGGTTCCATATACTGGCCTACGCCGCTCTTTAGCTTTACTTGGTTTCCTTGTGGAGGGTGTGCTTTCGACAAAACCTGCAATACTTTTTAAATTCCAAGCGTTGAGTGGTCTTTTTTTTATTTTTGGTCGTCGAATAATTCTTACGCTTGCAGTCACCGCAAGCCAACTGAATAATATCTCTCATAATCCCAAACCCAGCTTTAAAGTTCCAAAACCATCCAGCTTGGAAACCATCTCCAAGAAAAACCGCCCCGTTCGAACCAATTTCTTTTCTATAAAAAGCCCACGATCGGAATTGAACCGATGACCTCTTCCTTACCAAGGAAGTGCTCCACCCCTGAGCTACGTGGGCATCTAATCCCTTAACAACCAACCCAGTTTCAGGGTGGAGCGGGAAACGGGACTCGAACCCGCGACCCTCAGCTTGGAAGGCTGACGCTCTAGCCAACTGAGCTATTCCCGCATCGCCCTAAACCAAAAAAAATGGGGAGGGGAGGATTCGAACCTCCGAAGGCTGAGCCGACAGATTTACAGTCTGTTCCCTTTGGCCACTCGGGAACCTCCCCGCATTCTGTAGAGGACGGTCCCTTACGATCACCCTCCACTCACCAGACGGCAACTTCGGAATAGCCGCCCACAACGGGGCGCTAACACCCTAAGGTTTTCCTTTCAACTTGCCAATTAAGGTGGAGCTGGCAAAGGGATTCGAACCCCCGACCTGCTGATTACAAATCAGCTGCTCTACCAACTGAGCTATGCC
>CAZVZT010000118.1:0-4242 GCA_964631515.1 uncultured Nitrospinaceae bacterium | reverse complement strand
ACGCTGAGCACGTAAGGGAAATGGGTTCGGATCCGGCTCGCGAACCACCGTTTTTCTTTATGAAGCCAAGCAGCGCGACCCTACCCAATCGTGTTGACTTCCCATACCCGTCGAAGTCCGAAAACGTTCATTTCGAAGTGGAACTTGTTGTCGCGATAGGCAAAGGCGGCAAGAATATCTTACAGTCGGACGCAAACAATCATGTATTTGGTTATGCCTGCGGCCTGGACATGACCCGACGCGACCTGCAGGGTGAGATGAAAAAGAAAGGCAAGCCGTGGGAAATCAGCAAGGCCTTCGAAGCATCCGCGCCTTGCGGCGAGATTCGTCCAGCATCAAAAATCGGTCACCCTTCAGCGGGCGCCATATGGCTCAAGGTCAATGGTGAGATCAAGCAGGAAGGAAATATCTCTAACCTGATATGGAACATACCCGAGATTATTGAACATCTGTCAGGTCTTTTCGAACTGCGACCGGGTGACCTTATCTTCACCGGAACACCCGCAGGCGTTGGACCAATTGTTACCGGCGATATCATGGAAGGCTGTATTGATGGCGTCGGCACCATCACCACCAACGTGGTGTAGGACAGAACGGTCCCGAGTCCAATGGCCTGACAGGAAGATCGTGTCATTTTTCCCTGTTCACTGGATACCAGTAAAAACTTGAAAAAACCAGGGTAGCGAACAGAAGGTCGGCAACCAGGACATGGACAGGGTCCACTAACGCCTGCCCTTCCCACTCTAAATAAATAATGCGATTGATCCAGGTGGCTATGAACGAACCTTCATAGGACCCTTCTCGAAGTTTTTCTTCCAACACTGTAAGCGGGCAGGATACGCCTATCACCATAAACAGCGAAACAAAGCCCAGAGTCACAGCATGCAAATATCGCAACAACCGCAGATTCCAAACCAGGCCCACGGGGAACCCAACCACACAGAAAAGAACGATCAGCAAATGAACCGTCAGAACGATCTCGACCATAAATCGCCTAATATCAAATAAAGGAAGATTAAGGCAATTTTATGTCAGTAGACGGGGATTGGCAAGATAGGAGCCCCTGGGAAAGGTGCCTAAAAACCACAAATGCATTACCCGGAATGCTCAAAATTAAAGAATTGGGCTAGAAGCCTTGACTGGGTTGTTTGGTGATCTTATTTAAAAAGTAAGCAAGGAAATACTTGGCCAAGATTTAACCTTGTTAATTAAGAAATCATTTAACAAGGAGAATTAAAATGAAATTAACTACCTATAACCCAATTGCGGATTTGGATTGTTTTTTCAATCCCGACAATTTTCTCACTCAACAGTTTCCCTTTTCGGGTTCTACGGCACAACCACAAGAACCCCGGGTCAATATTCGGGATGAGGGAGATGAGTTTCTCATCGAAGCATCTGTTGCCGGGTATGACAACGATGAGATCCAGCTGGAAGTTAAGGAAAACACCCTAACCCTGGCAGGAGATAAAAAGGAAACAAAGGAAACCAATAAAAACGGTTACCACATGAGGGAATTTTCCTGCGCCAAATTTAAGAGGCATTTTAATCTTGGCGAAGAAGTTGAACAGGATAATATTTCAGCCAAAGTCGAAAAAGGAATTTTAACGGTTCATTTGCCAAAAAAAGAGAAAGTGCAACCCAAGAAAATTCCGATCACGTTAAATTAAACCTACCGTCCACGTTCAAATAAGGCCACCTTAAGCGCAGGTGGCCTTATTTCTCGTTTCCACTCTTAGTAACTCAGGGGCTAAAGAGGTCTTCAAACATATCCCGTGAGTCCCCCGAGATTTCCCAACCACGATATTTTAGGATAAGTTAAGCAGGAAAGAGAACCCGCCTGATTACGTGCCGGACGTAAGACAAGACGTTTGAACCAAAACAAAGTTCATCGCACCGGACGGGCGATCGTCCAACACCGAAGGATGAGTTTCTCCGCCCAAGAAAGAGGGGACCATGGCAAGACTGAACAGGCCCCGGCCGGAGGACCATGATCCCCGTCTTCAATGCTAATGGGAGGAGGCCATGGCCAAAGTGAGCAAGCCCCGGTCGAGGCGCCACGCCTTCCAAGTAAAACTATAGAAAAAAGAGCGAACGAGGCACAATCGGTCTGGTTCTTAGTCCATGTCAGAATACACCCGGGTCCCAAAGGGTGATCCCCGTCAAACGAAATGAAAACGAAAGCAAAAATAAAGGATTACCGGTATCGATGGCTGTTAACAGCGCTCACGCTCTGTGCCTTTTTCCCAGGCGATATACATGCCCAAACGGAGAACAATATGATATTGATCCCTGCGGGGAAATTAGTGACCAGCGCAAAACATGGCTCCAAGGAAATATTTGTTGATCAGTTTTTCATTGACCGTTTTGAAGTTACTCAAGAAACTTATGAAAAAATAATCGGAATCAATCCATCATTTTTTAAAGGACGAAGGCGGCCTGTTGAAAAAGTAAATTGGTTTGAGGCCATTGAATATTGCCGGCGCGTTGACAAACGTCTACCCAGCGAGTGGGAGTGGGAAAAAGCGGCCCGTGCGGAAAGCTTTTCAAAATTTTATTGGGGAGATGAAGATGCCAAGTCAAACGGTTGGTTTAAGGAAAACTCGGGGGAAAAGACTCATCCCGTAGGCCAAAAAAACCCCAACTCTTATGGTCTCCATGACATGTCGGGAAACGTTTGGGAATGGACCAGTAGTCATCGTGAAACAACTGGAGGAAAAGTGCTCCGTGGAGGATCGTGGAGGAACTCAATGAATACCATGCGATCCTCCAATTGGATCACGAGTTTACCAATACATAGATTTCACTACGCGGGTTTTCGCTGCTCCCGCTCTAAAAAAAAAGAAAGCCGCCAGGGGGCAGGGACGCCTGACACCGTGGACTAACCTTTTTAATTTCCGTTCCAATTCCCGTCTTTCTGGAATACGGATAGAATAACCTCCGCTCGCATCACTATTTTTTTCCCAAGATCAATTTCTCATTTTTTAAAATAGTGGGTGATGGGAACCGAAAACAAATTCTCCCATTTTAATGAGCTGATTTGCTCTTTAAAAAATTCATGGGGACTGTAGTAAGCCTTGTACCCTCCTGACACATCTCTTCGGTGGGGCACCTCCACCCATTGGTTAGGGGAGAATCCTTCAAGATCGTCTACCTCAATCGGATCATCATCCGTTTTTATCAGAACCAAATATCCTCGATCTGTTTTGTAGTTGATGTTGCCAAAAAGAGTTATTTTTGTACCGGCAGGGCCAAATAGTGCGGCGGTGTAATAACCACTTCGTAAATGGAAAGGATATTCGAGAAGGTTTCCGGGGTTATCATCTGGATATATTTTGATCAGTCCGGGGCAGTCATCGCAGAGTCCATGCGCATAGGGATCATGGTGCCAGAGGTAAATCATTACGGGCTCAGTCGTACGGACATTATTACCTGCACCAGTTGCCCATGCTGAATTATTGAGCGGGGTTAGAAATATCCCCACAAGAAACAGCAGAAAAATGAGGGCGCACTGTAATGTGGACTTTACCCCTGCCATAAGTTCTCCATCCAGGAAGGATGAAACTATTTTATGTCAACCGATGGGGGTGAACAAGGAGGGGCTGATGAAAGCGATTTTATCAAGCAGAAAAGATTCCTGCTAAACAGTTGGAGGCTTTTTCTTGCGACCGCGGGCTGGTTTGCTTAAAAGGGTGGGATTTTGACACAGTTCGTCTGCTCTTTTATCCAGAACTTTCTGTGAGATAACTTTTTTTAAATTGCCAGAAGGATCGTAAACTTTAACTTCGTGAATCATATTTTATATCCAAAAAAATGTGAATAGATCAGGAGCCTGTCTCCACTTCACCTTCAGAATAACCAAATCATCTCTTTTTTTCAAGGAGGCAGAAGAAGACAGGGCCCGCCTTCGAAACCCGACTAGGTTTTTTGAGTTGCTTTAATTTCATCTAAGTATAAAAGTGGGGTTCGGAGCCAGGCCCTGGGTTTCCAGCTCTCGGGGCTCTGATTTTGCTCCCTTTAGCACCGTGATGTTCGCGACACGGGCTCCATCTGCAGGGGGGAGCACAACACGGCTATCCTAGAGGAAAAAAATTAAAAGGCAGTTAACCCGGCATTAATAATTTTTAATTTCTGGGTGACGATGGCCTGCTACAGTTTAAATTTAAATCCGGGTTGAGAAAAAATTAAAAAAATATTAACGAGGGGTTACCGGGGTCAAGCCCCAAAACCGCTCTCCGAAAA
>CAZVZT010000117.1:0-4260 GCA_964631515.1 uncultured Nitrospinaceae bacterium | reverse complement strand
GAGGGGTCATGTACAGTAACCGCGAACAGCTCCTAGAGGCGCTTGTTTTGACGGGAGATAGCGACCTTGTGCGGTATCACCTTCAAGCCAGAACGGAGCAGGTTTCAGCGCTGGCCTTGGAGGTGAGTCAGAATCCTTCAAACCTTGGAGCCCTGCTCAGCCTTGGCCATGCCTATTACCAAATTGGAGAATATGAAAAAAGTCTAGGAGTTCTCCAGAGGGTATTGGAAAAGGAACCTCGCCAACCCCACGCCAACCTGTACATGGGGTACAACTTGATGGAACTGGGTCGGCAGAAGGAAGCCAAAACTTACTTTAAAACCACCGTGAAGAACAATCCAGCCCAACTTCGCGGGGTTATGCAGGAACTGGCCTTGATTGATCTACATGCCAGGCTGAAAGCCGATCCGGAAAACTTGGGTCTGCTCAACGCTGTGGCACAGTTCTACAATATGAAAAAAGAATTCCAGAAATCGCTAGGATATTCTTTCAAGGTTTTAGAGGGGGACCCTCTAAATAAAAAAGCTCTACAAAGCATAGTGTTCAGCTACCGCGGACGGGGAGAACCTAGAGAGGTATTGGACTACGGTAACCGATATGCGATGGCCGACCCGGAGGAGATCCATCTTCAGTATATCTTGGGTGAAATCTATGTGAAGACCTTAAGATGTGAAAAGGCGGTTCCGTATCTGGAACAGGTATTAAAGAAAGACGACACGTACCGAAACGCCCAGTCTCTTTTGAACGAATGTTTATCTCGCGTTTCGGATGGGAAGGAAAACAGTTAATGTTTGAGGGCTTATGTGTGGGAGGTTAGCTCTGCCCTCTATATGCTTGCCGAGTAGAAAATTTTAAGCGTGAGGCTTTCCCCGTTCGAAGAATCAGTGAACCTTCCTAAACAAATCTACTAGGTTAGGCTCGAATGAAGTGCTTTTTTGAACCTAGATAATGTTCTTCCGGGTCTTTTCCCAGATGAATTCCCTCCTATAAATTAGTCGATACCCACTGGCTTGCTAGCTTATATTTTTATTCCCAGGAGCCTAAGACCCGATTTGATGAATTCTTTTAGCTTGTTTTTTAAATAGCTGCGGAGGTCAAATAATTTTTTATGGGTTTGCATAATCAACCGAGGAATGTCCAGATTTTCCGGGCAGCGAGGTAAACAGTCGCCACAGTCGGTGCAGTGAAAGGCAAAGGCCCCGGGAAACCAGTGGTCCTGTCCCTCAAGCATGTTGTAGCGGAACCGGCCGTAGTCAACCATGTCGTATCCTTCTAAAAGGTTACGGAACCGAAGAATTTCCGGAATATTAATATTTTCGGGGCAAGGAAGACACTCATTGCAGAGAGTGCATAAACCGAAGATTTGCTGTAGAGGGGCGTCCATTCGTTGTTTTATGCCGGCAAATTGATTGGTGACGGAGTTTTTTTCGCGCAAAAGGGATAGATTCTGGTCGAAGTGTTCCGGTTTGTGCATACCCAGGCTCAAGGTAGTGATTTGGGGATGGCTCAAGCAAAATCGGATATTGAATTGAATGGCACTCAGTGGTTGGCATAGTGCCTCGATTTTGGATGATGGTTTCCACAACATCCCGCCTTTCTCGTTTGGAGAGATGATGAATACGCCTAGGTCTTTTTCCTGGGCTAGTTGTATTGCAGGGAAATTGCGCTGGAAGAAATAATAGTAATGAAGATTGACGAAGCTGAATAGGTCGGTCCGAATAGCATCTAGAATGACGTCGAGCGGACCGTGGGTAGAGAACCCAATATGTCGAATCAACCCTTCCTCTTTCAGTCGGTGCAGGGTTTCGACCGGGCCTCCTTTCTGAACGGCGGCATCATGCAGGTTCCTGTTATTAATCCCATGCCACCCATAAAAATCCACATAATCCAGTTTGAGAGCCTTGAGTTGCTCTTCCACAAGGCCTCGGGTTTCATCACCTGTCATAGGCGCCCCCTTGGTCATCACTTTGAACTGGGTTCGGGAAACACCGAGTTCCTTGAGAGCGATTCCGTAAAGGTGTTCGCTTTTCATGTATCCGTGGGCGGTTTCGATATGATTGATGCCCGCGTCAAGTGCCATGCGCGTGGTTGAAATACAGTTCTGGATGGAGTCCTTCGGCAGGTGGTTTCGGGGTGGGTCCCATCCGTGTTTGAACCGCATTCCGCCAAGCGTGGCGATGGAAATCCGTTCTTCCGTTTTACCGAAACGTCTGTATTCCATGGGAGGGGTCGTTGTGGATACTTTTTTTACAAGTTTTTCGATTTAGATGTCCTGTAGTGGCGCTGGATTTATACTCGTCCGCAAAGCGTAGTACATGGATGTAAATCTCGAGTAAATCAAAAAGATGCTCTCACAGGTCAACCTCACGAGAAATATGGTGGATGATCGTTTATACTGTATCCAATCTGGATATGGACTCGAGATAGGTTCCTACGCTTCCACTGGGGCGTTAACCATTTTTTTCTAATCATGAATGACGTGTTTGCTAATTTAAAGGATGATTGTGATAATTAGATGACCTGTCTGCTCCAGTGTTTTGTAAACCCTAGATAGAGAACCATGCTCACCCCCCCACAGTTTTACTTTAGAAGTCTACTCCGCCAAAGGGTCCTGCTTGTGGGTTTCTTTCTTTTTCTTTTTGTCGGGCAAGCCTTCCCGGATTCAGCAAATACATTCAATAAGTTAATACTTGAAAAGAAATCCATGGAAAGCCGGTTTGGGGTCCACACGGTCGAATGCTTTCCGTTCTTGGAAAACATTGGTTTTACCGAGGACCAGGTTCCCCTCATCAAGAACTGTCTTGCGGGGGTTCGTTTGCTGGCATCGGCGCTAAGTTTGGCACCCGACGCAGAAATTCGCACTGCAGGCATTGGTACGCGGTTTTTGCGGACGGCTGGATTTCATACGGTTCTGATTCCGTGGAATGCATCTGTGGAAGAGGTAGTCGATTTTCTGAGAAAACGGGTTCCGAAAGTGGAACAAAACCGTTTTCTTGACCTTATTTCTTCGCTCAAGGGTGACATTCAAAAAAAGTTTCGAAAGCTCTCTTTCTATTGTTCCAAGCGTATTTCCAACAATCAATGTTTGTCCGCTTACAAAAAACTTGCGGCGATTGAGCGTTCGTCTAATTCAAAACCGACCCGGTGGCGAGAAGTCGTGATTGACGATCGACAAGGGCTGGGCGGGGATTCCCATGTTCTTTTACTCAACTTTGACGCTTCATCTGACGCAATGGTGGGACTTCTCCAGAAGGATCCGTATGAGATATGGTCCTCGCGCCGAAAAATGTATGAGGACATTCAAGAGCGTTATAAAGGGGTTTTTGAGAAACGTTTGAAGGTAACGAATTATTATTGTGCGTCCGGGCTCACCGAGGATCAATGTGCGCAGGGGATGGCCAACCTGTCCCGCGCTGCTGCCAATCAGTCTTTGAGGATGAAGGCTTGGGGGGAAGTAGTGATTGATCAATACAATACGTTGATCAAGGGCGATCATGACGTGTCGATTCGGTTTGACCTTCCCCCAGATGAAATCGTGCGTTACTTTGCACCTAAACCGAATCGGGCGGAAGTGACAGAGAGTACTGTGCTTGCCGAAAAACTGGAGAAGCGTACGTTGAATAATTCGAGCGGACTCCGAGCGGTATGTGACTTGGGAGGGCTACATGCGGGGTTTTGCGCGAGGGCATTCGAAAATTTCATTCAATTTCTTACGCATCGGCGCGATTACAGGGCAATAAAACCCTGGAGCGAGGTGATGTTTATCGACGGAAACCGACTAGATCGCGTGAATTTTGCTCTTAATTCCCCGTCTCGCCATTCCTATATTTATATCGATGCCAGGAGTGATTCAGAAGAGCTCGCATCCCACCTCATGAAGTTTTCCGGCGGAACTGGATCTGGAAAAAGAAGAAGCGGCAGCGGTTCATCGAACGGATGAAACTGGTTTGGCGCAGACGCGCAGACCTTTCAAGGCGCGTGGTGGGCGGGGACGGAATCGAACCGCCGACACGAGGATTTTCAGTCCTCTGCTCTACCGACTGAGCTACCCGCCCAAGTGCTGAAAAAGTACGCTGAAAGCGAAGAGCGATAACTATCACAATCCCCAAACAGTGTCAACGGATATCCCGACGCAACGCTGGGTATAAGGGAAAGCGGCGATAAATCCAGCAATCTCTCGTGCGTTTCGGATATTTTTATATAAGCCCTAAGATATGGGTTAGACCAAGGAGTTTACTATAGTTCTTGCCATTATCTATC
>CAZVZT010000116.1:0-4277 GCA_964631515.1 uncultured Nitrospinaceae bacterium | reverse complement strand
ACACCATCCTTTCTACCTGCAACCGGGTTGAAATCTACGCCCGGGCCAAGAACCCAGACTCCGGTATCGAATGTATCAAGAAATTCATCTGCGATTTTCATGGTTTATCAGTTTCGGAACTTGAACAGCATTTTTACTGCTTCCGTGATGAAGAGGCCGTCGAGCACCTGTTCCGTGTCTCCTCCAGCCTCGACTCCATGGTGCTCGGCGAAGCACAAATACTGGGGCAGGTAAAAGAAGCATACAGCCTAGCGCGTACTTTGCATTCAACCGGGCTGGTCCTCAACCAGCTTTTTGAAAAAGCGTTTAAAGTGGCCAAGAAAGTGCGTGAGGAGACCGGAATCGCTGAGCGCAGCGTGTCGATCAGCTCCGCTGCAGTTGAACTGGCTCAGAAAATTTTCAACGACGTAGAAAACCATACCGTCATGCTGGTAGGAACTGGCGAGATGGCTGAACTTGCTGCAAAGCACCTCATCTCCTACGGGGTTAAAACTGTCTACGTAGCCAGCAGAACTTACGAACGCGCCGCCAAACTGGCGCGCACCCTGAACGGATCGGCTCTCGATTTCGAATCATTCAAGAATGAACTATACCGGGCTGACATTATCATAACCTCCACCGCCTCCCCAAAATTTGTAATCAAAAAGGAAATGGTTGAGCGCGCCATCCATGAGCGGAAAAACAAGCCCATGTTCCTGATCGATATTGCCGTACCCCGAGATATTGAACCGGAAGTCAACGATCTAGAAAATGTTTACCTCTACGATATCGATGACCTGCAGGTTGTGGTTGAGGCCAACATGGTGGAGCGTGAGAAAGAGGCGACAAATGCCATGACCTTCATCCGGCAGGAAGTCACCAAGTTCAATAACTGGGTCGGTGGGCTGGATGCCGTGCCTACTATTGTGGAACTTCGTAATCGCGTTGAAGACATGCGCAAAGAGGAACTCAATAAGACACTTAAGAAAATGCCACACCTTTCGGACGTGGATAGAGCCGCTCTTCATCAGATGACTCTTTCCATGACTAAAAAAATCCTGCACAAACCCACCACTAAGCTCAAGCAAAAAACCCAGTCTCAGGAAGGCCATATTTATCTTAAGGCCATCCGCCACCTCTTTCACTTAGACGACTGAATGCAATCCCGAATAATCGTTATAGGAAGTCGAGGCAGTCAACTCGCTCTGTGGCAGGCCAACTGGGTCAAATCCCAAATCGAAGGTCGGCACGACAACGTGGAAGTCAATATCCAGATTATCAAAACTAGTGGCGACAAGATTCAGGACGTGCCACTTGCGAAAATTGGAGGGAAAGGCCTGTTCGTTAAGGAAATCGAGGAAGCCCTGATAGCTAAGGAGATTGATATTGCCGTCCACAGCATGAAAGACGTGCCGATGAAGCTTCCACGGGAGCTGCAGATAGCCGTCGTAACCGAGAGAGAAAGCCCCCTCGACGCTCTGATCTCGCGTGAAGGAAGCAAACTAAACGATCTTCCCCATGGTGCAACAATCGGCACCAGTAGTCTGCGCCGCTCCTCTCAATTGTTGAACCACCGGTCCGATCTGAAAATTGAAGCCCTACGCGGAAACCTTGACACCCGGATGAGGAAGCTCGACGAAGGTCAGTTCGACGCAATTCTTTTAGCCGCAGCTGGGTTGAACAGGCTGGGATGGGAAAACCGAATCACCGAATGGATTCCTCCTGAAATCCTGCTTCCGGCAATGGGGCAGGGCGCACTGGGCATCGAGACCAGAAGGCACGACCCTGATATCCTACAATTCATCTGTAATATGGATCATGAAGAAACTCACTCCGCGGTTGATGCAGAGCGTGCCTTCGTCGATATATTGGATGGCGGATGCCAGGTACCCATTGGCACTTATGCTACTGTGACTGACGGAAAAATTAACGTGCGCGGGCTTGTGGCCAGCCTCGACGGAAAAGTCATTTATAAGTCGGAAAAAGCCGGTTTGGCTCATGACGCGGTCAGACTTGGTCGCACACTTGGCGAAGACCTGCTCCAGATGGGCGCCGCCAAAATTCTTGATGAAATCTACAGATCACCATAGAGTTCACATTCACTTTTTATGCTTAAACTATTGAATTATTTAGATTTTTTTTTCAGGTGGAATGAAAGAAGCGACTGGAATAATGGTTCAGAACCCAACAGCTGAACAAATCGACCACCTGATTGAATCTGCCCTGCAGGAAGATATGGGGCCGGGTGACATCACAACACAGTGTACGGTCGATGAAAATTTAATTTACGAATCCGAGGTCGTGGCGCGGGAAAATATGGTTGTGTGTGGGCTGGAAATTTTTAAGTTAGTTTTTATGAGGTTGGATGATGGGGCGACTTTTTCGTTACAACCTCTCACGGATGGCGACAGTGCTTCTGCTGGTGATATCCTTTTAAGACTAAAAGGCAAAGCGACTGCTTTGCTTAATGGGGAGCGGGTAGCGCTCAACATTCTGCAGCGTTTGAGTGGAATTGCCACGCTGACTCGAGCCTATGTCGATCGGGCCGGAGCGGTTGGAATACTTGACACCCGTAAGACCACTCCGGGACTCCGCGTGTTCGAAAAATATGCTGTCCGGTGCGGGGGGGGGAAGAATCACCGGTTCGGACTGTTCGATGCGATCCTTATCAAGGACAATCATATTAAGGCGGCAGGCGGTATTACTTCCGCGGTAAAGCAGGTACGCTCCAAAAATGGATCCAGCAAAGCTATCGAGGTGGAGGCAACAAATCTAGATGAAGTGAAAGAGGCCCTTGATACCGGAGCTGATATAATCATGCTCGATAATATGGACCTGGACGCTACTCTGGAAGCAGTCCGCGTAATCGAAGGAAAGGCGAAAATTGAAGTCTCCGGGGCCGTGACACTTGAGCGATTGGGGCCTCTAGCCCAAACAGGAATCGATTGCGTCTCTATTGGGGAACTTACCCATTCGCCTCGGGCTGCCGATATCAGCATGAATTTTATCCCCCTTGGTCCCTGACCCCATCAAGCCGAGTCTGCTGGCGATAGATACAATGGGACAGTTGAGAGTGGCCCCTCGTAAATATGCCTTGTAACGACACAGCGTCCAAGATAACCGTTTGGCTGGATTCCGACGATCGGCTTACCGGATGCGATTTTACCAAGCTCACCTGTAACAGGACAGTCGGCGGAGAAACAGGGTACCTTGAAAAGTGCACAGGATTTTCCGCAGAAGAAATTCTAAAAATCGAGTTTCAAGAAGCCTTAGACCAATTAAATTCAGAAAACACCGAAAACCAGTTTTTGTTATACTTGGAATGGGATGCTTTGCGAACCTCGATTGCCCAGTATTTAGGCAAGTTGGAGGACATCAATCAAGAGCGACACCAGATTGTTTCCATCGCCCATGATGAAAATGGCGTCACGATTATCCAGGAGATCCAGCCCCCAGCGGCGATGCCAAAAATTATTTCCTGTCGCCAGCGAGAAAAGTAGGATCAATCCGGGTAGAGCCTCACTATCCTGAGATAGCCCTGAGAGAAGTCTTGGTCGAAAGTCTGTAGAATTCCACTCGTATACGAAAAATAAAATGCAGCCCGCTGATCGAAAGGCATACACCAGGAACCGTTACCTCCGCCGGGTTCGAAGACATGGTCGAGATGCAGCTCTTGGTTGGAACGTCCCAAGATAGTGCTTGTGGGAAGAAATAGTTTTTTAATTTCATCTTTTTCCGGCATGCGCCAATCGTGAAATCCGAGAAAATCTTTTTTATTTAACTCATCCACCCAGCTCATGGCCTCCTGAAAAGTAAGCCAGTCCTGATAAATCTGCCATGAATCTTTTTTACACCATGCCAACCCGGTTTCATTATCCTTGACGACTCCATCGCCGCCATCTGAAAATCGTTTTTCCACACTCATTTACAAGATTTCTTTAAGGGTTCTAGCTAAAGATATTTTTAGTTACAAAACTCGAGTCATGGAGTATGTTAACTGATCTTTGTAAGGTTGTGAAGATTAGTAAAAGTATTTATTTAGCAAGAGAACCATTTGCGATTAATGTGTATAAAGTTAATAAGGATCTCCAAAAAAAACGAGTTGCCCTTCATAGCTATGAATTCTTTAGAAAAAAATTGGGGCCGGTTAGGCAATAAAATCCTTCGGTATTTGTGCTTGTTGTTTGCAGTCGCCTGGGTGGTTCCAGACCTTGCCTTCGGCGCAGCGGATTGTGGGGATACAGTCCGGCCCCTTACCTTTTATGAAAATATTTCTCTGTATGCCCTGCTGGCAGGTT
>CAZVZT010000115.1:0-4313 GCA_964631515.1 uncultured Nitrospinaceae bacterium | reverse complement strand
TCTGTGGCTCTGGAAACGCGTATGCGCCTGAGTCGGGATGCCTTTGCCCACACCGCACGCTATGATTCGTTGATTTCAAGATACCTGTCCGGACAATTGAAGAAGGACTCTGAGTTTCCTCCTCTGTTTCAGTTGCCGTTTGAAAAAGTCCAGGAACTGCGATATGGGGAGAACCCGCACCAATCGGCGGCCTTTTACCGTGATCTGGATGCCGGGCCACGAGATATTGTATCCGTCCGGAAAATTCAGGGGAAAGAGCTATCATTCAACAATATCATTGACTTGGAGGCAGCCTGGCAACTGGCGAATGAATTTGAGTCCAGCTCGGCAGTGGTCATCAAGCACACTAATCCCAGTGGTGTTGCTGTGGGCGATAACCAGCTAGAAATGTTTATCAAGGCTCGGGAGACCGATCCGGTATCGGCATTTGGAGGAATCATCGGTTTCAACCGGACCGTAAGTTCGGAAACTGCTGGAGAAATCCTGAAAAATTTCGTGGAAGCGGTGATCGCTCCTAGTTATGAAACCCGAGCTCTGGAACTGTTCTCAGAAAAAAAGAACATTCGCATTATGAAAATGTCTTCGGAAAGTGTGGTTCTGGAAAAACAGGTTTTCGATTTCAAACGGGTAAGCGGTGGATTACTTATTCAAGACAGAGATGCTATTTCGCACGATCCTAGTGCTTTAAAAGTGGTCACCCAAAGACAGCCCAATACCAAAGAAATCGATGACCTGCTGTTTGCCTGGCTGGTGGCCAAGCACGTTAAATCCAATGCCATCGTATATGCGCGAAATGGGGAAACCCTGGGCATTGGCGCCGGACAGATGAGCCGTGTTGACTCCGCTCGCCTTGCGGTGGAAAAAGCACACCAGCCACTCAAAGGTTGCGCGATGGCGTCTGATGCATTTTTCCCGTTTCGAGACTCGATCGACGAAGCGGCGAAAAGCGGTATCTCCGCCGTCATTCAACCCGGGGGTTCCATCCGTGACGATGAGGTAATTCATGCTGCTGATGAACATGGGATCGCAATGATCTTTACCGGCACTCGCCACTTCAAACATTAAGTCTCCTCTCCTTGAAATTACCGGAACATCATTCCTGTAGTCCCAAACGAAGAAATCATTAGCAGTGATCGAGTTTTTTGATAAGCGTGAGGACTTGGTTGGGTGTTTTTTTAATTCCTAATCAAGGGGCCACGTTAGAGACTCTCGCATACGACCCTTCCTACAACGTCACAGATTAGATTTTTGAGAGGCTTCCTTGTGGAGGCGAGAGGTGAGGGCCTGAAGAGCCGTTGCCAGTTGTTTAATCTCAGTGTTGGTTTTGAATTCCGGCAGTGGCGTGGTCAGTCCTTCATTATTTGCGTAATCAACCAGCTTCTTCAGGGGACGTACCACCATGTTGATGGTATAAATTCCACCGATGATTGAAACGATGGATCCGATGATAGCTAATCCGACCATTTCATTTTGCCATTGAGAGACGCTCCGCGAGACACGCTCCTTGAGCAGGTTGGCTTGCTCTGTCGTCATGACCTCCGTGTTGAAGGTGCCCACGATTCGGTCCACTTGGCTCAACTGGATATACAAGAAGAATGCCATATACCCTAGACAGGAAATGGTTACGATATGCCCTGTCATTAGCAGGTTGACGATGCTTTTTTTCTCACCGGGAAGTTCCTCTCGGAAAATCGATTTTTTTTTCATGAACGACCTCTTATGGTGAATTGATATTGTTAATTAAGGTGGCGGTTTCCTTTTCGAATGCTAGGCGCAGTCGGGTCCAGTTGAAGGCCGAGCCTGGATCGAACTTACGTGAGACTCCTTCGGAGTTGCCTGCCTGGACGTGAGCGTGCCCCAATACTCCTGCAAACGTGGAGTAATTGTCAATTCGACTGAGTGGTGTCTGTTTTTTTTCTTTGTCGTAGGGAACTTCAAGTCGGATTTTGGGGAGTAATCGGTTGAGGCCGATGCACAGGCGGGCTAAGGCCTGATATTGTTCTTCCGTGAAGTCCCACATCCTCACAATTTTCCCATTGATTCGTCTACTGAAGTAACCTCGTTTGCCGTACCCGCGAGCGGCAAGGGCGCGGAACCCAGGAGTCCGCAAGGTTTTTTTCCAGCGACTGGGGAGGAGAAACTCCCAGCGGTCGTTTTGTAGCCGATACTGATCACTATAGACGTTGTGCCAGGTCGACTCCGACTTCAATGCTTCCCACGATAAGTTGGATATTTCCACATGCACCGCCCGTTCATTTCCCTTCAAGTCGTCTGCAGGGGCAGAGTTGGTTTTCCAGTACAGGTCGCAGGTCTGGTAGAGCGTGCCATCCACATCTAGATAGAAATGGCTTCCCTTAAAGGTACTTTCCGTCATGATCTCGTGGCACTGGTGCGAACAATAACAAACATCGTAATGGATGATGAGTTGATAGACGGAATCTTTTAGTTCTTCATAAGCCTCACCCGGGTCGTCGATATTGTACTTTAGGTTTGGGTCGGGCGGCTTGTCGTTCAGCAGGGAGCTATGTTGGGTGCAGGCCGCGCGCCCCCGGCGGTTGGGGCAGGCTAACCCGTTTTCCGCATGCCAGAGAACTACGGGGGTTCCGATGTCAACGGCTCGTTCGCAGGTGACGATGCTTTGGTTCATGGGGGCTGATATTCCGGAAGTAGAGTTAGGGTTGGGTTATCCTCTAGGGTCTTCCTCTTCGCGAGGCGTCCCCCAGTTGAGTTTTTGTCGAAGGGTCTGGTAATAATTTTTCCCCGGGGCCGTAACGAGTTTTAGGGTAGTTTTGGTCTTTTGTATTTCTAGGGTATCCGCTGCTCTCATTTCCCAGCCCACTTGTCCGTCCAGCGTGATATGGACGTCTTCATTTTTCGTTGTAAGTTTCACTTGGATGATCGAGTTGTCCGGTATCAGGATCGGCCGGTTAGTCAGTGTGAACGGACAAATTGGACTCAACGCTAACATATGCAGGCTGGGATGGATGATGGGTCCACCAGCAGCAAGAGAATAGGCGGTAGAGCCGGTCGGCGTTGCGATGATAAGTCCGTCTGCACGGTAAGATGTCATGTACTGGTTATCAACCAGCACCTGAAGGTTGACGATACGGGCAACGACGCCTTTGTTAATGACCACATCGTTGAGCACGTTACAATCTTCCACTTTTTCGCCATTTCTCCATAGGCGTGCGTTGAGCAACATTCGACGCTCAACGTCAAATTTTCCGTTCAGAATATTTTCCAAGGCCGGGTAAAGTTCTGGCAGAGGAACCTCGGCAAGGAACCCGAGGCTTCCCAAGTTGACCGCCAAGATGGGAACGTTATGCGGATGGGCGATACGGGCGACACTCAAAAGGGTGCCATCACCTCCCAGAACAATTAAGAGATCCGCCTGCTGTGGGATGTCGTCTCTTTCATAAGGTGAGCTCTCATCGATGAGGGCGGCTGTGTCCCGGTCCATGCATACCTGATAGTCCCGCTCTCGGAGCCAGTGGACGAGTTCACCCATGACCGTGTTGTCAATGGGTGCCTTGAGCTTGTGAAACACGCCAATCTTTTTCACAGTTTTACCTGAAATGTAGTGCCGATTGCGCCGGCCCGAGGTGAAGTCCGGGCAACGTAAACGGATCCTTATCTAAGAAAAATAACTGCGGCCTGCTTCGACCGGCTTCGATATTCAGCGAAAATTTCGAGGAGGGGAGAAAGCCGAGTTGCAATCGTGGAGAACTCAAAGTTTACCAAAGTCCTGGGGTTTGATATTTGAAAGCCAGTCCTTCCATTGCTGTTTTTCATCTGTTTGTATCTTGTCCGGATCAGGTAGGTCCAGGCTTTTGGCAGCTTCAATGACATTTTCCTCGACGAAAATCGGAGCTTCGGTCCGTAGTGCCAGCGCGATAGCATCGCTGGGTCGGGAATCGATGGTCATAGTGTTCCCATTTTTAGCGATCGAAATGACGGCGTAAAAAGTGTTGTCCTTAAGTTCGTTCACCAAAATATGTTTTACCGTGGCTTCGAGAGAAGAGATCATGTTCCTAAGCAGGTCGTGGGTCATGGGGCGCGGGGTATTGATCTTTTCTATTTCCAGCGCAATGGCGTTGGCCTCAAAATATCCTACCCAGATCGGCAGCGCCTTGACGCCGGACAGGTCTTTGAGGATGATGATGGGCATGTTAGTTAGGGGGTCCAAAGTAAGCCCTTCAACTTTCATTTCCACCATAACGGGGCCTCGAAAAAAAATTATCGTATTGAAAAAAAAATAAATTTCAACGGAAAGACAGGTGCAGTATACATTCGGTTAATTTCCAAGCTTAAAC
>CAZVZT010000114.1:0-4450 GCA_964631515.1 uncultured Nitrospinaceae bacterium | reverse complement strand
AAACAGATTCGCATGATTCTTCCCCGCCACGAGCAGGGTGGTGCTTTTGCGGCAGGTGGCTACGCGCGAAGTACTGGAAAGGTAGGGGTGTGCCTCGCCACGTCAGGTCCAGGAGCGACCAATCTCCTTACAGGGATCATGGACGCCAAGATGGACTCCATCCCGCTGGTTGCCATCACCGGGCAGGTTCCGTCTACCGTCCTGGGAAGCGACGCGTTTCAAGAAGCGGATATTGTCGGAGCCACGTTTCCCATGGTTAAGCACAGCTACCTTGTGCAGAGTATCGCTGATATTCCGCAAGTCATTCACGAAGCATTTCATATTGCCAAATCGGGGCGGCCCGGTCCGGTGGTTGTGGACATTCCGAAAAATATTCAGCAACAGGAGGTGGTTGCAAATTTTAATGTAAAGCTTGAATGTCCCGGTTATAAGCCAAACGTTCAGCCGTCGGTTTTGCAGGTCAAGAAAGCGATCCACGCCATCAAAGGGGCTCGTCGTCCGATTATTTATGCTGGTGGTGGCATCGTTTCCGCCCATGCGTCGGAGGAGTTGCGGGCATTTGTTAAAAAGACGGGCATTCCCGTTACGACGACGATCACGGGTCTGGGAACGTATCCTTCTACAGATAAACTATCGCTTAGGATGCTTGGGATGCATGGTGCGGTTTACGCCAATATCGCGATCAACCATGCTGATCTCGTAATTGCACTCGGGGTGCGTTTTGATGACCGGGTGACGGGCAAGTTATCTGAATTTTGCAAGGGAGCCAAATTCATCCACGTGGACATCGACGCGTCCGAGATCAATAAAAATATACCTATCGATATTCCTATTCAGGGTGATGTGAAGCGGGCGCTTAAAATGATGAGTGAACGGGTGGAACCAAAAAAGAACATTGGCCCGTGGCTCAAGCAGGTTGGAAAATGGAAAAAGGAATTTCCTCTCAAATACGATCTGCACAAAAATGATATTGTTCCACAGCACCTGATCTCCGAGTTGAGAAAACTGGCGGATAAAGATGCGATCATGTCGGTCGGTGTGGGGCAGCACCAGATGTGGACAGCGCAGTTCTGGGATTTTAATGAACCATTCCGCTGGCTGTGTTCCTCCGGGCTCGGTGCGATGGGGTTTGGTCTGCCTGGGGCGATGGGTGCGCAGGTGGCTCATCCGAAACGGCAGGTCATCAACATCGATGGGGACGGCAGTTTCCTGATGAATATTCAGGAGTTACAGACGCTCAAGGTCGAGAAGATTCCGGTGAAAAACGTCGTGCTCAACAACGCGCATCTCGGGATGGTAGCGCAGTGGGAAGATCGGTTTTACAAGTCCATTCGTGGGCATACCTTTATTGGCGACGCAAATTTCGCGGAAATAGCTCATGCATTCGGCGTCAAGTCGGAAAGCATCAGCAAACCCAAAGAAATGGTCCCAGCGCTTAAGCGCATGTTGAAGCACAATGGACCTTATGTTCTCGATGTCAAGTATCCTTATAACGACAAGTCTAGGGGGCACGTTATGCCGATGATTCCCGCGAACCACACGTATCTGGATACATTCATCGACGAAAAGCATACCCTGAGGGAATACTGGGAAAAGCAAGGCATTCTTGAAGAATAATATCCCGTTTTTCGTGACCGTTCTGGTTTGAATTGTAAAAATAAGTTTCGCCCCGCGACCGGGGCGTTTCTTTTTTATTTAATACTGAACCCCCATTCCTCCAATTCAGCGTGTCACCCATGGCCGAGGTTTTTAAGGAACCCGCCGTAAAGTATCTGTTGATCGGGCCCAGCCTGTTGGCGTTCTTCCTGTTTCTGTGGCCGGTGGGTCATTCCGACTTGTCCCAGCGGGAGGCCCGCGAGGCAATTCCTGTGGTCCATATGGACCGGGGAGCCGGCCTTTGGGTTCCGCAGATCAACGATCAGCGCATTCGCACCAAACCACCCCTATTTTATTGGACCGGGCTGGTCTCTTCTAAATTAGCGGGTGGGGTGAGCGAAATCTCCATGCGCCTGCCTTTGGTTCTCGCGGGAACGGCAACGGTATTTCTGACGACGCTTCTCGGGTTTCAGTTATTTTCACCCGTGGCGGGATGCATGGCGGGACTCATTCTTGCAACCTGCTGGCGTTACGTCTACCTTGCTTCCCATGCGCGCATCGATATGCTGTTTGCATTTTTCATCACCTTGGCGTTCGCGGGTTTTTGGAAAATGCTCCGTACGGAAGATGAGGTGAAACAAAAGTTCGTTGTCGGGTGGACCGCTCTAGCTCTCGGGCTAGCGGTCCTTACCAAAGGTCCGCTGGGATTAGTCTTTCCATTGATCGCCTGGACGATCTATTGTCGCGTCTGCGGAAAAGGGGGGATGCCGTGGCGCAGGCTTATCCTGATCCCGTTGGGATTTGTCGGTTTCTGGCTAGCGCTGGCATGGACGTCAGGAGGCGAAGAATTCCAGTCCATGATTTACCGGGAAACGGTAGGCAGGATCTCCGGGGACGATTCGATCCAAATTCATCAGAAGCCATTTTATTTTTATGTGCCGCAGATTTTTCTAGGCATGGCTCCGTGGAGCCTGTTTCTTCCGGCGATACTGTGGCAAGGATTCAAAATGCGTCGAGATGACTCCCGATGGATGTACCCGGCCACAGCCTTTGCGGTACTTTTTATTTTTCTTTCGCTTTTCAGTGGGAAACGAGGTGATTATCTCCTGCCGCTTTATCCGATGGGAGCGCTCATAGTTGCGCACTATTTTTCTGAAAGCGTGTCGCGAACCAGGTTGCGCCTCCCCTTGGGGCAGTCGATTCCTTCCGGGATACTGGCAGGACTGATTGGACTTTTTGCGCTGATCCTTTTTGTTCCGGTTTGGATCACCATTGAGCCGGATGTTCATTTTGGTTTTCTCAATGCCCGCGACCAGTTTGCGGCGAAGCTTCTTCTGTTGCACCATCTTCCTTCCCAGTGGATTCTTGTGCTGGGAACGGTGGTTATGTTGTTTTTCGCCGCGAGGATTGTCTTATCGCTTAGAAAACGATCTGCGCTGGAAACCTGGGGGCTGATTACGGCGTGGACATTTCTGGTTTTGTTTCTGGTGCATGGTCCGCTCGCCAAAGTAGTCAACCGTTATTCCTCGTTGAAACCCTTTGCCGGGCAGGTGAGGGAGTCTGTTGCTTCCTCTCCACTCGAGCACTATGGGGAGACAGTGGAAGACTTGCTGTATTATCTAGATCGCCCAGTCCGGGAAGTGCGTGGGGAAGAAGGTGTTCGACAGGTGATCAAGCACCCGGAAACCCTTCTTCTGGTCAAGGGATCGCAGAGTGGACCGTTGCTGGCGCGGTATCCTAATTTTCGGGTGGTTCTGGAAACGAAGGAATTGTTCCGCCATTATCAACTTCTTGGGACCGCCTCGGTTCCAGCCAAACCCTGAGAGCCCACCCGACATGGTTTCATTATCATCGTGGAAGGGAAAAGCCGAATTGTTTCTGCGGTTGTTGATTGCCGTGGACTGCTTGGTGATGGCTGTTATTTTCCTTCACATCCAGTTTGGGATCGAATTTCCTTTTCCCGTGCCGGGTCGCAAGTTGAACAACCCGCTGGCTGCTCTATTGGCAGCGCTGTTTCTGATCGGGGTCCTTAATCCTGACTTTCGCGGGTACTGGCTGGGAAAATTGAAGGCCCTGTTCACCCAGAACCCGGAATGGCTTTATGCTTTTGGGATCTTGGTCTTGGCAGAGATATTCCTGCAGATCATGTGGTTTCGTGATCTGCGGGGAGAAGACTTTCTGTGGAACTTGAACGCAGAACAGGGATACGGGACACATTTTTCCACTATTCAGTTGTACATACTGGGACTGTTTGTCTTGATGATCGGCATGGAGAAACGAAAAGCTGCCGGATCGCTAAAGGAGGTCTGGCCGTGGTACCTTGTGGCCTCGATGTATTTTTTCATCGGTTTGGATGATTGTATTGGAATTCACGAAAACTTCATCAAGTGGTCTCAGGAAATCGCCCCTGGAGCGAACACGTTCCATTTTATTCATGAGTGGCTTTGGTTTTACGGTCCGTTCATGTTGTTTGCAACCGTTTTCCTGGCGCGTTTTTTTTGGAGGGAGTTTCGTGAAAGCGGTAGAGTTATAATTGTGATGTTTCTGGCACTCGTGATGTGGCTGGGTGTGTTAGTCATGGAGGGGCTGGCAAAAAGTTTTATTGATAAAGAGAATAATTTTCTCGATCCATCTTTCCTTGAAGGAAGCCGAATTGGGATCGCAGTGGAAGAGGGGTTCGAGATGTTTGGAGCGACGCTGTTTCTTTTCGGATTTAGCCTGTACCAGCGCCGGAAAAGTCTTAGGGCTACGAGTTTATCAACGTAGCTACTGCGTCGGAGTGCGAGGCAGAGTAACGATTCTACTTATCCCAAGGCTGCTAATACTGAAGAGTCAGCGAGTCAGTCGCCATCAT
>CAZVZT010000113.1:0-4533 GCA_964631515.1 uncultured Nitrospinaceae bacterium | reverse complement strand
TGAAGAAAAAATGTCTCCAACTCAAATTGAGAAAGCAAGAGCGATGGCAAGAAACTGGAGACCGAAGAAAGTAGTTTAAAGAACCACCACCCCACGCGCGCCACCTTGTGTGCATCCTGCACACCAGAAACTCACCATCGGAAATCACACCAAGGCGACCGACATACTTGTCGGGTAATGGTCTTTACCTGCTCCACCCAAACATAGATTGTCTTTTCGTCCTCGGCGTCGCACTCCCTGGAAGAATCTGGTAAGATGCCTCTCCGGCTTAACTCTCACTACTTACAGGAATATCAAGCGTGGCGATAATCGACGGGAAAAAAGTCTCTGCCGAAGTTAAGGAAAGAATCACTTCCGAGGCGAAGGTGCTGAAACAGAAAACGGGAAAATCGCCCGGGCTTGCCGTAGTTCTAGTCGGAGACGACCCGGCCTCCTCTGTGTATGTTCGCAACAAAAAGAAAACCTGCCAGCAGGTTGGGTTCCAGTCGTTCGAACATCATCTGCCTGCCGATACAAGCCAGGAGAAACTGCTCGCGCTGGTTCAGGATTTAAATCGCAACGACCATGTAAATGGGGTTCTGGTGCAACTTCCCCTGCCCGATCATATCGATTCTGAAAAAGTGCTTGAGGCGATTGATCCGGCAAAGGATGTTGATGGATTCCACCCCGAAAATGTCGGCCGATTGGTAACCGGTGGCGCAATTCTCAAGCCGTGTACCCCGGCCGGAATCATCGAACTTCTGGATTATTACAAGGTTAAGATCGAAGGAAAAAACGTGGTGGTTCTTGGGCGAAGCAACATCGTTGGCAAACCAGCCGCATTTCTTTTGTTGCATCGCCACGCGACCGTTACCGTTTGCCATTCGCGCACGAAGGATCTGGCCGCGGTTGCGCGTACAGCAGATATTCTGATCGCTGCCATAGGAAAGCCCAGGTTTGTAACCGCCGATATGGTACAAGACGGCGCCGTGGTCATTGATGTCGGCATCAATCGAGTTGAAGGAAAACTGGTCGGCGATGTCGATTTCGAATCGGTGGAAGAAAAAGCATCACTCATCACCCCCGTTCCCGGTGGAGTCGGCCCCATGACTATCGCCATGCTCATGGCAAATACCCTGCAGGCATTTCAAAAATCGCTGGATTAATCTATGATAGGGGTCCGGAGAACGAAAACTCATCACCGGCCCAACCGATCATGAACCAAACCACATCGCTACCCTTGGAACAGGAAGAACCTCAACCTAGGGTATATACCGTTTCAGAGTTTACGGGTGAGGCCCGAGCTATTCTTGAGGCGGCATTCGATTCGGTATATGTGGAAGGAGAAATCTCCAACCTGCGCATTGCCGGTTCCCAGCACGCCTATTTTGTTCTCAAAGACGAACGTGCGCAATTGCGCTGTGTTTTGTTCAAAGGGTATCGGGCCGGGCTTAAATTCCAGCCAGAAGATGGAGATCAGGTTCTTCTTTTCGGACGTGTTACGGTTTATGAAGCGCGTGGAGAATACCAGTTAATCGTTGAGCATATGGAGCCACGCGGGCTGGGCGCGTTGCAAAAAGCGTTTGAGCAGTTGAAAGTTAAGCTGACGGCCGAAGGCCTGTTTGCCGAGGAAAAGAAAAAAGCGATCCCGGAATTTCCCTGGAAGGTGGGCGTGATCACCTCACCGACCGGTGCGGCAGTACGTGACATCCTTAATATCATCCAAAGGCGAAACCGGAAAGTTTCGGTTTTATTACATCCCGTGAAAGTGCAGGGAGAAGGAGCGGCCCAGGAAATCGCAGATGCGGTGAAGCAAATGAACCGAATGAATGACATTGATGTTCTCATCGTCGGTCGTGGAGGTGGGTCTATTGAAGATTTATGGGCATTCAACGAGGAAGTGGTGGCCCGCGCCATATCGGCATCGAAAATTCCTGTTGTCTCGGCGGTCGGACACGAGATCGATTACACCATCGCCGACTTTGTGGCTGACCTGCGGGCACCCACGCCATCGGCGGCGGCAGAGCTTACGGTCCCGGCGCTAAATACGATTACCCAGGAACTACGCAGGTTCACGGAACGGCTCCTTGAAGTCCTGTACAACCGCATCGGTGGGCACAAAGAACTTCTGGGGCGCCTCATTAAGCGCCGTTTTTTTAACGAACCCATGCAAATTCTTGAGCCCCACGCACAGAGGTTGGATGACTTGAATACCCGCCTGCTCCGCGGGTTGGACCAATGGGTTGTCCTGCAACGACAGAAGCTGATCGGTCGCGTCCAGCAACTGCTTCACCTCTCGCCGCAAAAACTCGTGTGGCAGCTGCAGGAAAAAATGGAAAGCCTCCATCACCGTCTGGGGCAAAATATTATCTCGATCGTGCGGCTGGAGCAGAAACGATTTGATGGAGCGGTCAAAAGCCTGCATGCGCTTAGCCCGCTCTCTATTCTGGATCGCGGGTATAGTATCACTACGTTTGATGGGAAGGCTCTCACCCAAAGCGGCCGAGTGCAGGAAGGCGACTCGGTCAACGTTCGGCTGGCAAAAGGAAGTTTGGAGTGTACAGTGGATAAAGCTCTTTCCCAAAAGAGGGAGGATGATGAAGAAAGTTGAGAAATATCGGGGTAAATATGTCGGAAATCAAATTTGAAAAGGCAATGACTCGGCTGGAAAAAATCGTCGAGGAACTGGAACGGGGCGATCTGGACATCGACAAGTCTCTGGAGATTTTTGAGGAAGGGATTAAGATGTCGCGTGTCTGCTCCAAAAAACTCAGCGAGGCCGAGGCCAAGATTGAAAAACTTACCAAGGGCAAGAAGGGAGAGTTGGTCACTGAACTCTTCCCCGTAAGCGAAAACGATGACGAGTAAGGGTGAGAAACTGCGCTTGGACCAGTTACTCCTAAAAAAAAACTCGTCTCCTCGCGGGAACGCGCCAAAAGCCTGATCTTGGCGGGCAAGGTAAGAGTGGGTGACGAAGTGCTAGATAAACCGGGGCGTCTGGTTGATGAAGGTTGTTCCGTCCGGATCCTGGAAGACGCTCATCCCTATGCCAGTCGGGGCGGACTGAAGCTGGAGCACGCCCTCAAGCAGTTTGATTTTACTCCCACAGGGAAAACAGCCGTCGACCTCGGTGCTTCGACGGGTGGGTTCACCGATTGCCTTCTCCAACACGGCGCCAGGAAAGTTTTTTCGGTGGACGTGGGGTACGGTCAGCTCGATTGGAAACTGCAGAGCGATCCAAAGGTAATTGTCATCGATCGGAAAAACGCGCGCGACCTCAAACCGGGTGACATTGGGGAACCGGTTGACTTGGTTGTGGTTGACGTTTCCTTCATCTCTCTTAAGCTTGTAGTTCCCCCTGCGTTTGCCGTTCTAAAACCCGAGGGCGATATTATCGCATTGGTTAAGCCTCAGTTCGAGGTGGGAAAAGACGCGGTGGAAAACAAAGGCATTATCAAGGACCCAAAGAAACATTTGAATGTTTTGTTAGACCTTCGCGTTTTTATGGAGGAAAAAAAGTGGCCGATAGTGAACCTTTCGTTTTCCCCCATTACCGGGCAAAAAGGTAACCGGGAGTTTCTCATTCATTGCGTTTACAATGAACGTGCGGCGCCACTTACAGACGAAAATATTCGTAATAAGGTTCTCAAGGGACCTGAGTAGCACCGGTATCCAATAAAAAAGTGGAGAACTGCAACTTCACACTGATGTTTCGAAGGCATGGGTAGGTCAATCATGCAGTAACTGGACCTGTCCGGATTGTGAAACGGGAGCTTGTATCATTTTTGAATAAAATGACCTTGAAATCCGTATTTATCCCCATTGTTTCGTTCACTCTTATCTTCTTTCTTGTCGGTTGCGCCGGCCCCAATACTCAAATATGTCATCCCGGCAAGAGCCTGGATTGCTCAAACGCGACAGATATTTTTGGGCAATCATTGCATAAGGTGGTGGCTGCAAACTTTCCTGACGAATTAGGTTTTTACAAACCTGTTGTGCATAGGGCGAGTTTTTCTAACGCTTGGGTAACTACAGGAGGTAAAATTAATATTACCCTCAACCTTTTGAGAAAACTGGATGAAACTGGCAGAATCTGCGTTATATCCCATGAACTTGCTCACTTGAAAAGTAATCATTATTACACCAAAGCAGGGGTATCAGTATTTACTTCAGCAGCAATGTCTGCGGCAGGAGTGTTTGTTCCCGGGATGAGTTATTTAGATCATGTGGTTAACCCTGCGGTAACGAATGCTTTTGGACGTCAATTTGAGTTGGACGCTGACAAATTGGCAGTAGAATATATTCAAAAAGCTGGATTGATGAAAACTGATTATCTGAAGTTCCTGTATTGGATGAAAAAAAATATGGGAAGTCAGAATCGCCCCGATAAGGTTTCCATTTTTTCAACCCATCCGGCAACTCAAGAAAGAATAAATGAACTTCTGAGACACTGATGACCGCACGACCTGTTGAATAAGTAGCTAATAAAGGCATATCTAACGGAGAGCCACACGATGCACAAACTGGTATTGTTGCGCCATGGTCAGAGCCAAT